>DATMJF010000159.1:0-3945 GCA_035554455.1 Rummeliibacillus sp. | reverse complement strand
AATTCTATAGTCCCTTTAATATTTTTCACTTCAAAAATGATGACATAGTATTTCGTTAAAAATAATATATCAATTTGAATTTTTGATTCTATGAATAAAGAAAGATTATGAAAAATATAAAAATCGTATGGTAGCTGAAGTTGTTCAAGCGTTTCCATAACAAATTTTTCGCCTATATCACCAGCGTTAATACGATTGTATTCATATTCTAAATCTTTCTTTCTTGGATATACTGGCGAAAGTCGATAAATTAAATTTTTTAAAGTCTCTAAATAATGTGTTGCTGAGTATGTTTTGATAATCAATCATAATGCCTCCCTCTTATCCTCTTTACTCAACCATATAGGCTTTATTGTTTTGTTGCAAAGTCGCGAAATCGCGAAAACAATAGCTTTATTGGTAGTGAAATTAAGTTTTGGGTACTGATATTGCATTATTTGATATTCAAAAATTAATTTTGCGCATTTTTTAGATTTTTTTGGAGTTTATTCGCTCTCACTACTTGTTTATTCGCTCTCTCCACCTGTTTATTCGCTCTCTCCGCTTGTTTATCCGTTCCAGTTGAAATTGTATTCGCTATATCAGCAATTTACGTCCTCGTACCAAGTAAATGTGATGCTACCCATAAAAAAAACCACGAAAAACAATTCGTTTTCGTGGTCCTCTCTATTTATTCAAAGCCGTTTGGATTACTAGATTGCCAACGCCAAGAGTCTTCGCACATTCGTTCAATACCATATTGTGCTTTCCAATTCAGCATTTGTTCTGCTTTTGTTGTGTCAGCATAGCAAATTGCACTGTCCCCCAATCGGCGATTGGTTATTTGATAAGGGACTTCCTTACCTGATACTTTTTCAAAAGCATGAACAAGTTCAAGTACACTATAGCCATTGCCTGTTCCTAAATTAAAGGCATCAACACCTGTATGATTTGACAGATATTCTAATGCTTTTAAATGCCCTTTTGCTAGATCAACAACGTGAATATAGTCGCGGACGCCTGTTCCATCCGGAGTTTCGTAATCATCTCCAAAGACAGATAGCTTATCACGTTTACCTACAGCTACTTGTGTAATATAAGGCATTAAATTATTCGGGATACCAGATGGATTCTCGCCGATTTTGCCACTTTCATGAGCACCAATTGGATTGAAGTAGCGTAGCAATGCGATTCTCCATTCTTGATCAGCATGACCAATATCTTGAAGCACTTGTTCTATCATCAGCTTTGTTTGGCCATAAGGATTAATAGCATTTAGCGAAAACGTCTCATCGATTGGGACCACTTTGGGAATACCATAAACAGTTGCTGACGAGCTAAAGACGATTTTCTTGATGTTATGACGTTGCATTGCCTTTAGTAGCTCGATTGAACCTTGCACATTATTTTCATAATAAAGAAGGGGATCTTCAACGGATTCACCAACTGCCTTTAATCCAGCAAAGTGCATTACCCCATCTATTTGATAAGTGGTAAAAAGGTGCTCTAACATTGCCTGATCGCGGATATCCCCTTCTACAAACGGAAAGGTTTTTCCTGTGATTTCCTCCACTTGTTGAAGTGAAGTCACACTACTATTAGACAAATTATCTAGTGCTACGATTTTGTATCCAGCCTCTAACAACTCCACACATGTATGTGATCCAATATAGCCTGCTGCTCCTGTTACTAAAATGCTTTTACCATGCAAAATGATTTCCCTCGTTTCTTTGATGAGCATCAGCTTCAATCTTACATAAGCCTATCAGCATCTTATGTAAGAGATTCGTTATATATGAGGTCTTGGTGCTCATTTGGTGATTTTTTGAACACTTCATGCACTATTTTTTCTGTTGCGTGTCCTGTTTCCCAGCAACAAATTTGATCGTAGAAATTATTGTATTTGTCTTTATATTGTGCGTTGATTTGATCTATATTCTGCACCGCATCAATAATTTCATCTGTTGTTTTTAAAATTGGTCCTGGCATTTCATTTTCATAATCTAAATAGAAGCCACGGAGTTTATCACGATAATTTTCTAAGTCATATGCGTAGTACAGGATAGGTCTACGTAAATTTGAATAGTCGAAGAATACGGATGAATAATCGGTTATGAGCATATCTGAGATTAAATATAGATCCGCTATGTCATCATGTTTAGATAAATTATAGACAAACCCTTCATATCCTTCAATATTCAAGTTATCAGCGATAAAGTAATGCATACGTAAAATAATGACATAGTCATCACCCAGTTTTTCACGTAGCTTTTGAAGATCAAATTTTAAATCAAATTTATATTTGCCAGCTTCGTAAAATTCATCATCTCTCCATGTTGGAGCATATAAAATGACCTTTTTGTCTAATGGCATGTTGAGTGATTTCTTTACTTTGGTTATATAGTCTTCATTATTATTTTGGTAAAGTGTGTCATTGCGTGGATATCCGTATTCTAGCATTTTCTTATCAAATTTAAACGCTGATTTGAAAATTTCAGATGAGTATGGGTTTGCTGCAATAAGATAGTCCCATAACCGTGATTGTTGGTAAAAATTCTTTTTGTATTTTGGATTTGCAGAATAAACTTCATCCATATCAAAAACAAGTCTTTTCAATGGCGTACCATGCCATGTTTCTAGAAAGATATTCCCCTCTCTTTTTTTCAAATGAAGAGGTTGGCGCATATTGCTAACCCAATATTTTGAAGTGGCCATATGGTAGTAATAAGCAAGACTTAACCTTTTAACTTGTTTTGCATTTCCAGGAAGTTTTCTACCTGTCTCATTGAAAATCCAAACAAATTCATATTCTGGATACTGTTCGACCATATATTCATAGATTGCTTTTGGGCTGTCAGCATATTGCTTTCCTAGAAAACTTTCAAAAACGACTTTCTTTTCTTTTAATGGTAATTTCATAAAAACATCACGATAAATTTGGCGATAAAATTTGTTGAGACTTTTTAAGGATTTCTTTGTATCCCTACCAAAATGGTGAAGTTTCAATACACGAAGATACTTCTTAAATTGTCTATTTTGTAATGCACGAAGTTCTCCACGTATTACGACGTTTTGTTTCTTTACACGTTCCTCCGAAATTAATTTTATTCCGCGAGAAAGCAAATGAAATGCGGATTCTTTTTTATCTTCTTCTTTCATCAATAAGATGAATTGTGAACGATACAGTTTAATCAGCTGTTTATCTAAGTATTTATTCGCTTCTTCGTTATTTTCGTAGTCGCTTTTTAAGCGAATATAAATATCGACAAAGTCATGTAGTAATACATCTCGGTCGCGTTGATTTAGCGATGGGTTTGTAATTGGATCATTACGATCACGTCGGAAATAATAAGAAGTTTTCACTCGAACAATTTTATATTGCATATAAAAAGGCACCATAAAAGATAGTTCGGAATAGCTATCAACCTTTTCGTCAAATTTTAATTGTAATGATTGAATAAGATGAGTAGGAAATAAAGTATTTAGTACAATCATATTCTTAAAAAATTCATATTGATGAAGAGACTTTGTACGGAATGTTTCTTGTTCTTGTTGCAGCTGTTCTTGTTCTTTTAACGATTCTTCTATCCCATCTTTTTTAGTGATTTTCACGGTATGACCTGTGTAAATTGTTTCTGGCTGATTTCCTTGAATAAGGTATTCGATTGCTTTTTCATGAAGTAGATCATCGCTATCCGCAAAATATATGTATTCTCCTGTTGCTTTTTGTATGGCTAGATTCCGCGAAAAACCTACACCCATTCTTTTACTATTTGTAATACATTCTATTCTTGTATCTTGAGCAATAAATTGATCAATAATTTGCGCAGATTGATCGGTCGAAGCATCGTTTACAACGATGATTTGAAGATTTTCGTATGTTTGTTCAACAATAGACTGTAAACATTCTTCTAAAAATTCTTCTGTATTAAATACGGGGACAATTATACTTACACATTGTTCCAT
>DATMJF010000158.1:0-2509 GCA_035554455.1 Rummeliibacillus sp. | reverse complement strand
TGCAATCATGTTTTTCTTCCTTTCGAAACAACATAAGCCCCCAAAGAAAGGAACTTCTCTGGGAGCTTCTGCGTCGTTAGTAAATCAATTACGCCTCTGCGTAATTGCGCCCAGATTTTAATCGAATTTGCTCGATTAATTTCTCTTAAAAATCTGTGGCATCTGCCTGTGGCTTTAATCTAATGCAACGGGAGCACTTACACCCTCTGAATTAGATTAAACTTCGTCTTCGTAAACTTTTGTTTCGTCTTGTTCTTCTTTTGTAAGAACGCCAGCAGCTACTTCTTCAAGTGCTTTCCCTACATTTTTATCAGAAACATATGAGGATAAATGTTCTGAACTACCTTCTTGCATAGCGCGTGCTCTTTTAGAAGCAAGGCTCACAAGTGAATATTTTGAATCAATTTTAGTTTTTAATACGTCAACAGATGGATATAACATCTATTATTCTCCTCTCAACATAGCTAAATATTGTTTTTCTACACGTTCGCGTCTACAATGTTCAGCAAGAACAATTGCATTGACACGTTCACAAGCTAATTGTACTTCATCGTTTTCCACGACATAATCGTACAAATTCATCATTTCCAATTCTTTGTTTGCAGCAGCTATACGTGTTGCAATCACGTCTTCTGTTTCAGTTCCACGACCTACTAAGCGTTGTTGCAATTCAGAAAGACTAGGTGGTGCAAGGAAAATGAATAGGCCATCTGGCACTTTTTCACGAATTTGTGCTGCACCTTGAACTTCAATTTCAAGGAATACATCACGACCTGCATCTAATGTTGCATTGACATAATCAATAGGTGTTCCATAATAATTACCCACATATTGGGCATATTCAAGTAGTTTGCCTTTTTCGATTAGTGCTTCAAATTCTTCTTTACTTTTGAAGAAATAGTCTACACCATCCACTTCACCCTCACGTGGCTTACGAGTGGTCATGGAAATAGAATATTCATAATTCGTATCTGGTTGTGAGAATAATTCTTTCCGTACTGTACCTTTTCCAACACCGGAAGGACCAGATAAAACAATCAATAATCCACGTTCTCTTCTCATTAACTCTCCCTCATCGTTCCAAATAATAAATCGTACAATAATTGATGCTATTATTCAATATTTTGAACCTGTTCTCGCATTTTCTCTAATATTGTTTTTGCTTGAACAACAGCAGCGGCTGCTTCAACTGATTGGTTTTTAGAACCAATTGTATTAATCTCACGATGTATTTCTTGCATCAAAAAGTCGAGTTTCCGACCGATTGACGTATCCTCTTGTAGTGTTTCATCTAACTGTTTTAAATGACTAGTTAAGCGATCTAGTTCTTCTGCGATATCTGCTTTTTCTGCAAAAATTGCTACCTCTGTTATAAGGCGCTCTTCTAAATTATCTGCTTGACTAATATCCTTTATACGTTCTACTAGTTTTTCACGATATTTTTCTACTGCTTGAGGCGAAACACTTTTAATAATGGCAATTTGCTCTTCTAAAGCCTTTTTAAAGCCTTTAACTGCTTCTTCTAATTCCTGACCTTCTCTTTTTCTCATTTGAATAAGAGTTGTAGCTGCCTCTTCGACCGCTTTGTCCACTGCATATAAAATTTCTTCTTTTGGAAGTTCTTTTCCTTGTAGTGTTAATGCTTGGTCAAGCTCTAAAATTTCCGACATTGACCAATGTTCTTCAAGTGGAATTTGTTGTCTTAACTCTTCTCTTGCTTCTTTGTAAGCATTGACAAGAGGCCAATTGATTTGCACAACTTGTCCAAGCGGTGCTAATTCTTTCACATAGACGGATACATCTAATTTTCCTCTAGCTACTTTTGTAGAGAGTACTTTTTTTGCATATACTTCTGCTTCGGTCCAATCTTTCGGAAATCTAGTTGAAATTTCTAAAAAGCGGTGATTTACAGAACGGATTTCTACGGTTAATTGCAATTGTTCCGTTGTTGTGACACCCCTGCCAAATCCAGTCATACTACGCACCAAGGTCAGTCACATCCTTCTTTGCATACTATTCATAAGTATAGCACAAGATAGATGTTATTGCGTATATTCATGGACTGTTTATCTTTTAATTGTACGCTAAAATTTTATTCTGTGCTTATTTTTTTAGAAAAAAAGAGTTTAAACAGGATTATCAGATTTTTTGTAGATTTCTTCAAAAAGGAGAATAGAAATGTTATGATCTGCTTTATCTTGTTCCTCAATACATCAATTAAGAGAAAAGATTTGTTAAATACAAATATAATTAGTATTAATCTGTTTTCTGCATGATGTGGAATTAGCTTCGCTTTCCGCGGGCGAGCGTTGAGCCTCCTCGCTCACTTCGTTCACTGTGGGGGCTCACCTGTCTCGCTTTCCCGCAGGAGTCTTCGCTAATTCCACATCAACAAAGATAGCTATTCCAGATTTTTTATTATAAATTTTCATATTTTCTACTTTTAAGTGCCTTCAACGTAGTGCTCTAAGACGAAACTGGTAAGCGTCTGTCTGTAGCGGAACATCCA
>DATMJF010000157.1:0-3981 GCA_035554455.1 Rummeliibacillus sp. | reverse complement strand
TATGAATTGTAACTTTTGTGGAAGCTGTAAGTTTTTCCGCTTGTTCAATTGTTTCTTTTTCAACTTTCGAATAGTCTGCTTTCATCGCACCATTTAGAAACATATCCTCTGTAATGCCTGGCATTGTAATTACAGAAGTACCACTTTCATTTGCATTACGTCTTGCCATTGTATGAGTTAGTGAATATTTTGTTAAACAAAATACTACTTCATAATTTAACATTTTTTGTGCTACTTCTTCAGGAGGCTCTTCTCCATCTTTTGCACGGTCTTCCATCAAATAATAATCACTTTCCCAACCATCTTCTAATAGAGCTTCTTCAAATTGTTTAGCCAATTCCCCTGTACTATGATCACCAATTACTAAAATATGACTTGGTTTTTCGAGTGAGAAATTATGAATCATTAAGTTTTTTACAATAGTATTTAAATTCATCTATTATGATTCCCCTTTAGTATAAATATCTAATACTATTATATCCTTTTAAAGGAAAAAAGCTTGTTAGAGAAACTGTATCTTAATTAAATTTACCAGAATATACAAAGAAGCTTTTTGAAAAATCCTACAGAAAATTTTTACAGGAAAATAATTGTATTATTCTGTCGAAATATAAAATCTTCAAAAACATCCCTAGGAAACTTAATCTGTTTTCTCAATACTTTAAGTTGAATTTTATCCATCGAAATTATGTAGAAATTAGATAAATACGTGAAATATTTGAGGAGAAGATGTGGACAACTTTTTTGTAGGCAAAGAAAAAAGCATTGGAGCTTTTTTACAAACTTGCGTTCCCCCTCTAACTCTATTTGTTATATGCCGTTATTTACATTAATTCACTTTGGACTAGCTTCAAAATTGGTGACAAAACATAAAATAATTATCATAATAGCTTAAAGTATTTTTATGATTTTCCAAAACAGAAGGAGGTAAAAAGTGAAAGATAATCAACCTCTTCAGAATCCTGAATTACCTGAAAATTATGCCGCCAAATTAGCTGTAATTGCGGCCGCAATTACTACACTCGGTGATGGACTTTCAACTATTGCTGCAGCAATAGCTTTGCAAGACGAAGAGAATGAGAATAATCAAAAATATCAAAATCAGGTGAACTATTCTAGACAATTTGATCAAATTCAAAGAGAACTTGATCAAATGTCACTTAGAATAGACAAACTCGAACGTAGAAAATAAGACAACTTAAGACGTTATTTTTCAGTTACATATAATCATCGTACTATGTCTAATATCTGTTTTTTCTAGCTTTCCTAAAAGTTATTAATATAGAAGATTACCTTTAGCTAAAGTAGGTGCAAAATGGAATTAGCAAAGTCCATGGAGAAATATCAACGAAAACGCACTAACGGAGCGCACTTCTCCTCACTTGAATGTTTGATATTCGTTTGTTGGCTCATAATTTTCAATTCTTTGTTGTAAAGATTAGGCGAACTCAAATTGCCACAAAGAAAGGAATCCCTTACTCGAGGTAAGAGATTCCTATTACTATATAGATATTTGTAAAATCATTAATAATTATAGCTTTCTAATGCTTTTATAATTTCCTCAATTTGCCCTATATGGCGTTGTTCATGGTAGCCTATGAAAGACACCCATTGATTGATGGATAGCAAACCAAATGCAGGATGTGGTAACGATTTTTGATTTAAGTCTTCTTCTCTAACTTCTTGAATACTCTTGACTAAAGCCTCTCTTGAATTTGTTAATTTTTGTTTCAAGTTTTCTAATGTTTGATGTTCGTTCGATGGAACCCAATTTTCTTGAGCTTTCACCTTATGAGTACGATCAACTGCTAAATGAACTGGTTTTGATTTTGTTGGATTATATTCGTTGTTTAAAAGAGCTTCCTGTATAACATGAGTAGCGTCTACTTCAATTAGATAAAGATGCTCTAATACTTGCGAAATCGTCCACTTTCCTTCTTCCACTACTTCATTTAATTGTTCATCCGATAAACCACTTACCCTTTTCAAAAGGGCTTCCCTTGCTTTAATATTATTTTCCATCCCATCTTCCCTCCCCTAGTGTTAATAGTTTTTCGCTACAACTATCCTCAACCCCTTCTATTTTTCCACTTTTTCTTTTATTTCTTCTAATTGTTCTAAAAGCCGTTGTTCATGATGTCCAACTAAAGAAACCAATTGATTGATAGATATCGACTTCAATAGCAATGCTTTGATGAGCCAGTTTTCGGTTAAATGGAGACAATTTCGATAGAAAAATTTGATGAGTATATGAAGGAGAAATCAAAAATTAAAAAAGCGTAAAATTTCCGTGGGCAAATTGTGGGCAAAATAAAAACATTGCCCCCAAACTAAAATATCGTGGGCAAAGAAAAAGCGTTGGAGCCTAGAGCCCCAACGCTTTTCATCTTAATACATTTTCATATATTGGTCACGTTCCCATTGGTGTACTTGTGTACGGAACATGTCGAATTCGATTTCTTTTGCTTCACGGAAGTTTGCATAGATATGTGAACCAAGTGCTTCTTGGATTACTTTATCTTCTGCAAGAGCTGCAAGTGCATCATTTAGGTTAGCTGGCAAGTTACCGATACCTGCTTCAGCACGTTCTTCAGCATTCATCACATAAATGTTACGATCTACTGCTGCTGGTGGTGTAAGTTGTTGTTCGATACCATTTAAACCAGATTCTAAGATAACTGCCATAGCTAAGTATGGGTTAGCAGCTGGGTCAACTGAACGTACTTCGATACGAGTTGATAATCCACGAGAAGCTGGGATACGAATTAATGGTGAGCGGTTTTGAGCTGACCATGCAACGTAGCAAGGAGCTTCATAACCAGGTACTAAACGTTTAAATGAGTTTACAGTTGGGTTAGTTACTGCAGTGAAACCTTTAACGTGTTTTAATACACCTGCCATGAATTGATAAGCAGTTTCGCTTAATTGTAAATCTGATGATTCATCATAGAATGCATTTTCTTTACCTTTGAATAATGAAACGTTACAGTGCATACCTGAACCATTTACACCGAATAATGGTTTTGGCATGAATGTTGCGTGTAAACCATGTTTACGAGCAATCGTTTTAACAACCAATTTGAATGTTTGAATGTTATCACAAGCAGTGATTGCATCCGCATATTTGAAGTCAATTTCGTGTTGACCTGGCGCTACTTCATGGTGAGATGCTTCAATTTCAAAGCCCATTTCTTCAAGTTCTAGCACGATATCACGACGGCAGTTTTCACCAAGGTCTGTTGGAGCTAAATCAAAGTAACCACCGTGGTCATTTAGCTCAAGAGTTGGTTCGCCTTTTTCATCTAATTTGAATAAGAAGAATTCAGGTTCAGGTCCTAAGTTGAAGCTTGTGAAGCCCATTTTTTCTGCACGGTCTAAGATGCGACGTAGGTTGTTACGTGGGTCCCCTTCAAAAGGAGTTCCATCAGCTTTGTATACATCACAGATGAAACGGCATACAGTACCTTTGCCAGTTGTCCATGGGAATACAATAAAAGTATCTAAGTCTGGATATAAGTACATATCAGATTCTTCAATACGTACAAAACCTTCGATTGAAGAGCCATCGAACATCATTTTGTTATCAAGTGCTTTTTCTAATTGGCTTACTGGAATTTCAACGTTCTTGATCGTACCTAAGATATCTGTGAACTGTAAACGAATAAATTTAACTTCCTTTTCTTCTACAAGTTTACGAATATCGTCTTTTGTGTATTTTCCCACACTAATCACTCTCCTATTAATATGTAATAAATTTTATAATACTCGGCTCTTATAAAAAGAATCGAGATAAATCACCTTGACGAATTGAGGATTTCTGCATTCTTTGTGCTTGATGCATTTCTTCTCTTAAAATACGTCTTAAATCATCATCTGTAATTTCAGTTTTTGCTTGATTTGCCAATACAGGCTCGTTCTTCATTGCGAAGACTTTTTTGATACCTGCCATATTAATGCCTTGATCTAGTAAATCTTTAATTT
>DATMJF010000156.1:0-5189 GCA_035554455.1 Rummeliibacillus sp. | reverse complement strand
CGAATTGCTACCAATTCTAGATTTTGAACAAATTTTATATCGCCAACCGGCCAATTCAACTGAAGCTAAACTGATTGTCTTACAATCAGATGATTTTATCTTCGGACTATTAGTTTCGGAAGCGAAAGAAATTTTAGATATTGAAGAAGAACAATTAAAGCAAGTCGGACTTGTAAATTATGCAAAAACACAATATTTCAGTGCTGTTGCAAATCTTGAACAGCGTATGATTACATTAGTGTCACCTGATGTATTAGTAAATACATTAGATGGCATCAAAGAAATCAAAGCATATATGAAATCTCTTACTGAAGAAGAACTACAAGAAATGATGTAATAAAAAAAGAGGCAGAAACTTATTGTTTCTGCCTCTCAGACTGTAGACAAACTTGAAGGATTTCGAGTTTACCTATAGTCTTTTTCTTTTACATTAAATATAGAAAACAGACCGTTGATTTCCACTACGGGCAGACGCTTTCCGCGGGCGGGCCGAGCCGCTTCCTTCGCGTTGCTCAGTCTAGGGTCTCGACTGTCCCGCTTTTCCCGCAGGAGTCACCGCCCTTCGCTCCATTCAACTGAATGTTGAATTGAAACAAAGATAAGCTTCTGCTTTTTTTCTTATCAATTACTTAAAAGTTTAAATAACCTTAAGCAGCAGATGTTTTCGCATCTATTTTTACTTGTGTATGCCTTTTACCAAATAATAGCAAGCATAAAGCAAAGGCAATAACACTACCAGCGAAAATGAGCGCACTATTATAGCTACCGAAATATGTAACAAGTTTTCCTGCAATAAGTGGGCCTATTATTTGTCCAATCGCATAATAAGTGGTAAGAGTTGAAACAACACTGGCACTTTTGGTCGGATAAAGCTCTCGACAATAGGAAGTTGTCAAAACAACAATCCCCACAAAGGTTATGCCGAATAGGAGAGCAGAGATCATGACGCCAATAATAGTAGGGGAGATAACAGGTAATATAATGCCGATAATTTGTAAGATATAAGCGGAAGCAATAATGATAATAGGTTTATATTTTGACATTAATATACTCCAGATAGGTGCTGAAGGTATAGCACCAATACCCACAATAACCCAACTATAACTCGCATATTTTTGTAAACTTGGCAATTCATGAATCATATCTACTAAAAATGTCCCCGTAACAATATATCCTAGTCCTTCTAATCCATAGGCAATGGTAATCCAAGGCATAAAACCAGTCCAGAATTTTTGAATGGGGCCTTTCACTTTTTCTAATGATGGATCCTCTAATTTCTTCCATAAGAAGTGATTTAAAATTATAAAAACAGCAGATAAAATACTAAGTCCTGTAAAAGCTCCTTGCCATGAAAAGTGTTTTTCTAAAAATGGTACCAAAATTCCTGATAAAGCAATGCCAACTCCAATACCGCTAAAAACATAACCAGACCATTTAGCTAGAAAATGCCGAGCCAAGTAATCCAATAACATACTAGAAGTTAATACAAATATAATTCCTCCGGTAATTCCATTAATTAATCGTAAAAATAACCATACATAAAAATTGTTTACAATACCCATCCCCAATATGGAAATAACACAAATCCAACCATTCATGTAAAGCTTTTTTTTCTGATTTTTTACGATAAAGCCTGCCCATAAAGCGCCAACAAAATAACCAATATAATTTGCTGAAGCCAACCATCCACCTTTTTCAACAGACAATCCCTCAGCTTCACGTAGAAAAGGTAAAATTGGTGTAAACGAAAAACGACCAATTCCCATTGCAACTACTAAAAATAAAACGGCCCCCACAATGATCCCTGCATGGTGACGATTCATAAAAACACCCCCATTAAGTAGAAAAAAATGACTTGAACGATAAATATAGTATAACTTAAATGGGGTATTATGGTATATATTGGATTGAAATAATGAAAAAAGTTATTGGATAATGTATTTGAATCATTTTTATTATTACTCAAAACTTAGGTGTATTATTTATGCCATTCATCAGCCAATATGCCATAAACAGCATGGTCAACATAATGGTCATAAAGCCATTCATTGCTCCGCAGTGTACCTTCATGAACATATCCTAGTCGTTCAGGGATACTTCTACTTTTTTTATTTTCAATGGCAGCACGTATTTCAACTTTATTCATGAATAGTTCTTTAAAAGCGTATTCGGTTAAAGCATGAACGGCTTTTGTCATGATCCCATTTCCTTGATATTCGCTACCTAGCCAATAGCCTATAGCAGCAAAACGGTTTATACGATCAATTTTGTTGAAACCTGTGATTCCAACGACTCTTCCTTTCCAAACAATAGCCAAGTTTAATAATGTGCCATCTTTTTCACCTTTTTGACTAAAAATAATATAGTTTAGTGTATCTTCTTCCTTCTTTGTGCCATCCACCCATGGAAGCCATTCTCTTAGATATGCTCGATCCTTTTCTGTTAATGAGAATAATGCCCATGCATCTTGTGGATTTAAAGGTCTTAAAATAAGATCATCAGAGACTTTTAACATATTTATCTACCACCTTTCGAAATATTCTTATAATTGTAATGGGTAATACTGTAAATTAGCAATACCTTTTTAAAATTTCTTTTGAATTATTGAATATTTAGTCTTACGAATATTTTTGTTATACTAGAAGGAGAACGTTTGGTCGATTATGGAGGGGAAGATATGGCTGCTCAAGGAAGAATTTTATTTCATATTGATATGAACTGTTTTTATGCTTCTGTTGAACAGGCACATAATCCCGAGCTGAAGGGAAAGGCACTTGCTATAGCAGGAAATCCAAAAGAGCGTAGGGGGATTCTTGTCACTTGTTCTTATGAGGCAAGGGCAAAGGGAGTTTATACAACGATGGCTGTTTGGGAGGCAAAACGTAAATGTCCTGAACTAATCCTTATGGCGCCAAATTTTGAACGCTATCGTAATGCTTCACAGGCAATGTTTGCAATATTACGCACATACACGGACCTCGTTGAACCAGTATCTATCGATGAAGGTTATATGGATGTCACAAGTATTGTTCATGGAGAAGAAGCAATTGAACTTGCAGAATCAATCCAAACTCGTATTTTAAACGAATTAGATTTACCTTGCTCCATTGGTATTGCCCCAAATAAATTTCTTGCAAAAACTGCTTCTGATATGAAAAAGCCGATGGGTATTACAATCCTAAGAAAACGAGATGTTTCGAAAATACTATGGCATTTGCCAGTTATTGAAATGCATGGAGTAGGGGAAAGTACGGCAAAAAAACTTGAAGGAATAGGGATTCTCACAATTGGGAACCTTGCGAATATAGAGGATTATGTAATCAAATCGAATCTTGGGAAAAATGGACTTCGCCTAAAAAATCGTGCAAATGGTATCGATCATCGGGAAGTAGATCCAAACTCAATATATGATACAAAATCGATTGGAAATTCGATGACTTTTCCGGTCGATTTGGTTGAATTTTCAGAGTTGGAAAGTGCTATTCAAAAGCTTTGCGATAAAGTTGCAAAACGATTGGATGCAAAAAATCTAGCAGGGCATACTGTTTCAATTATGATTCGTAATGCAGATTGGCATAATAGCAGTAGAAGTAAAACGATTTCAAATGCAATTTATAAAAAAGAAGACATTGAATCAATCGCAATAGCTCTAACCAAAAAGCATTGGGATAGTTCACCAGTGCGATTACTTGGCGTAACCGTCAGCAATGTTGCAGACAAAAAAGAAACAGTAGAGCAATTATCCATCTTTACTTTTGAAAAATACGTAAAAGAAGAGCCAGTATTGAAAATTGTTGAAGAATTGCAACACAAATTTGGCAAAGATATTATTACAAAAGGGATCAAAGATGTGAAGAAAACAACTTACGAATCACAAACAAGTTTTAGTAAAGACTTTTTGGATGATCATAAACGTTAGGAGGAGAACAATTGCATATTCAATTTTTAGGTACAGGTGCAGGGATGCCTTCTAAATCACGTAATACAAGCTCATTAGCTCTTAAATTATTAGATGAGAGAGGTACAATATGGTTATTTGATTGTGGAGAAGCAACACAACATCAAATTTTACATACAACAATCAAACCTCGAAAATTAGAAAAAATTTTTATCACACATTTACATGGGGATCATATATATGGATTACCGGGTTTACTAGGTTCTCGTTCATTTTTAGGTGGAGAAAAGCCGTTAACAATTTATGGACCTAAAGGATTGAAAGAATGGATTCAACTTACCTTACTAACATCACAAACACATCTGAACTATACAATCGAGTTTGTTGAAGTTGAAGAAGGGGTCATTTTTGAAGATGAAGATTTTAAAGTGACAGCAATGCCCCTGCAACATGTTGTCCCATGCTTTGGCTATCGTCTTGAACAAAAGCCATTACCGGGCGCCTTACAAGTTGAAAAGGCTAGAGCATTAGGTGTTCCAAAAGGTCCTTTATTAGGACAATTAAAAAATGGTATGGATGTAACATTAAATGACGGTACGATTATCCGCAGTGAAGACGTCACAGAACCACCGAAAAGTGGATTTACAGTCGCAATTTTAGGTGATACACGCTATTGTGAGAATGCTATTACACTAAGCCGTAATGCAGATATCGTCATTCATGAAGCAACTTTTGATCATACCACAGAAGAATTAGCTGCAAATTATGGTCATTCCACGAATATTGATGCAGCAAATGTAGCGCTAATGGCAGGAGCCCAAAATCTATTGTTAAATCATTTAAGTGCTCGATTTTTCCCACAAGATATTGAAAATATGCTGAAGGAAGTTAAAAAACTAATCCCAAATACATTTATCGTGAAAGATTTTGATGAATTTAGTTGGCAACAAGGAGAGCTAAAAATTTTGGGGAAATAAAACAAGCAAGGGAATTTAGGTCCCTTGCTTGTTTTAAATTGTAGAGGAAATGCCATTTCATAAATGATTTCAGACTGGATGAAAGCGCTATGCAGACAGGGCGTAAGCAAAGGAAGAAATACACATCTCACCAGTCTGAAATTAGGAGGATTCAACCTCAAGCTTTAAACCTAATGATCTCACCAAGAATCATTATTGTTTGAGCTTGGATTGTATCATATGCTTTTTCTAGAAAATCAGCTTGTGCGAATAACACGATATGTAGATTCTTACGCTCAATAATTTTAAAATGCGATACAATCGAATCCATTTCA
>DATMJF010000155.1:0-4817 GCA_035554455.1 Rummeliibacillus sp. | reverse complement strand
AATTTATTAAGACCTGACCTCGTAAGGCTATCCTTCGTATCAGCAAAGACACGTTCAATTGTTTCTTTGTGCTTTGCATATATTGGCAATAGCCTTCTTTCGTTGTATTTGTTTTATTCTATAGTTTTAGTAGATTGGGTTTTAATAGATTGCATTGTTAATATAAGCATCTAGTTGATTGGACCAGAGGGAGGCGACTCCAGCGGGAAAAGCGGGAGGCCACTGAAAAAGTCAAAATGCATGAATATAAATAACAAAATTTTGTGATGCAATTTTTGTTGAAGTGGAATCAGCGAAGACTCCTGCGGGAAAGCGAGCCAGAGAGACCCCACAGCGCAGCGAGGAGGCTCGTCGGTTCGCCCGCGGAAAGCGAAGCTGATTCCACTTCATGCTATAGCAGATTTGTACTATAAAAATTAGGGGGGGAATGGTTTTTTAGTACCCTCAAGCGAAGCGGACGAGGAGGCTCAACGCTCGCCCGCGGAAAGCGCCATCTGGAGCGGTATACTAAGTAAATACTAAAAATGAAATATTATCCGAATTATTGAATTGTTTATTTTTGATTCAATTAGGAGATACTGAATACTAAAAAACAAAAGCCTTACACGTTGACTTGTGTAGGGCTTTTGTTTTGAGATTATTGAGTCTTACTCATGTAAGAATCCTAGTCAATGATAATTTTCTATAACACAAATGTCAATATAACATTTGTGATTATATTAATGAAAAAGACCAGACTCTCTCGATTTTCGTAACATTTTCTGTGTTAATTTACGTAGTTGTTTTTTGAAAATACTACCGAACAGTAAGACTACAATTAGAACGATAAATAAGAAAACAAAATCAGTCTTAACTTTTGTCCAAATTATTCCTCCAATTGCTTCTCGAGCTAACGAAATGGCATAAGTAAAAGGAAGAAATGGATTAAGTATTTGGAAAAACTTTGGCAAAAGTACTACTGGAAATGTTCCACCTGAACCAGCAAGTTGTAGAACAAGCAAAATGATTGATAACGCCTTTCCTACATCTCCAAATACTGAAACGAGTGTATATACAATGGACATAAATACAAGACTTATAAATAAACAAAATACAATGAACCAAAATGGGTCATGTACGGATACTTTTAAGATAAAAATATTACCCAAAACAATAATGATTGTTTGAAGAATTCCAATTGTCCAGAAAGTAAGAAGTTTTCCAAAATAGACTTCTCGAATTTCGAAGTCTTCAACTTGTTTTGTATCAACTGATAAAAGTGAGATCAGCAAGAGACAGCCAACCCAAATGGCTAATACTGTATAAAACGGTGTCATGCCAGTCCCGTAATTTTCAATTGGAAATACACGATGCTCATTCATCTTAATGGGCTCTTCAAAGAATGATTTTTCTGCGATAGGATTATTTATTAACAATTGAATAATGCTAGTTAAATCGGCCTCTTTTTCTAAAGTTCGAATTTTATCAGCTAATCGGTGCACTCTATCATTTACGTATGGATACTCACTAATAAAAGTTTGCATGCTTTTTTGTGTATCGTTAATAAAGCCATCCGTATTATTTAGTAAGGTTGCTACTTTAGGTATTGTACCTTGAATATCTGTAAGGACTTCCTTTGCGCCTATCAATGTTTGCTTTGCACGATTGATTTGTTCATATATCGTTGGTTCCACAGTTTGTGTATATACCTTAATAAAGCGATCTAATTCAACAGATGTATTAGAAGCAATTCCTTGTAGTTGATTTATTGAATTAGTGATTTCTTGTTCTTTATTTCCGAGTGCTGTATCCATTTTGCGGGCATTTGTTTGTGCATTGTTTAAAATTTTACTGGTAGATTCAGTTTGTGCAATGGCCTGATCTAAAGTTTTTGTATTTGTCGAAGCATTGTTTTCTTGATTGTATTGCTTAAGTGACAGTAGAAGTTGGTTAATTGTAGATATTTTATCAATTGCTTCTGTAATTTGGTTATCTAAATTATTCTTTACAGTTTCAATATCTGTAAAACTAATATTTGCCTGTTTCAATTGTGTTAGTAACTTGTTAGCATCCGTTGCGATTTGTTGTACTGTTTGCATATCTTTTTTTACTTGAGGACTAATTGCATTTAATTGTGTCTCGGCTTGATCGATAACATTAAGAGTATCATTAACAGTAGTTAGTCCTTGAGATGTTAAGTTCTCTGTTTTAGGGATCTCTTTTTTCGCATAATTTACGATTTGACTAGCTTTATTTATATCCTGCTGTGCGGATTTTATTTTTTTATAAATGGATGGCAAATCTTTCTCGAGTGTAAAGACAAAATTTTTTAATTTTTCAATATCAGGTAAGTCTTGTTTCATTGCAACACCAATACGATTGAAGATATCAAAAATTGTCCCATTAACGGTGCCGATAAATTGGCTACTCATTGAATCGACAAGTACACTAGCGCCATTGCTTGTAATTTTAGGTGCAATAGAATTAATTTTTTCATTTACAAAATATTCAAGCTGGGCTTTATGAGGATTTTCATTTACTACAGAAGCTAAATCATGAGAGAAATTTTTGGGGATAATTATTACAGAAAAATAATCACCATTATTCAGGTGATCAAGTGCGCTTGTACGATTAGTAAATTTCCAATCCATGTCATTAGAATTTTTTAATTTACTAATCAGTTCATTACCAGCATTAAATGTTTTACCTTGCACTGTTGCTCCAGTATCTTCATTGACAATCCCTACTGGAATCTGGTTTGTTTTTCCATACGGATCCCAAGAAGCAGCGATATTAAGCCATGCGTAAAGGGATGGCAATATAATGAGGCCAGATATAATGATAGCTGATACCCAATTTGTTCTAATACTTTTTAAGTCGTTTAAGTAAATTTTCCAACTATTCTTCATTGATGCTCCACCTTTCTTGCAGGAGAAAAAAAGTATGTATACGGGCATTTACCGTATACATACCCGAAAATGGAAAGCTGGAAATTTAACCAAAAGACCACTCTAAGATGGAGATTCTTCATGGAAATCAACATCACCTAAATCTTTCAAATACAAGAAGTCCTCATTATCTATTTCCTGCTGACGCTCTACTGAAATACCAATTGACAAGTCTCCTGAAAATAGTGATTCCCACCAAGTTTCTGTTTTTAACATCGTCTGTTCTCCCTTCGCGAGTAGAATTCAAAATTCACAAATGGTACAATTTGAAAAAGACAGTACGTGCTGGCAAATCAACATGCTATGTAGCTGAAAATAGTATGGATGGCTACACCTTTTTTATACGTTGAAGGGGGATATTTATGGCGAATTTTACTGCACAAGATGTAGAGCTAATGATAACTGAACAGCGTAATTATTTTTTTTCAAGCGCTACAAAAACGATTGAATTTCGTAAAGAACAGTTAAGAAAACTTAAGGCTGCGATTAGCAATAATGAAAAGGGAATTATGCAGGCATTGTATGATGATCTGCATAAAAGTGAGTTTGAAGCCTATTCTACAGAAGTAGGCTTGGTATTAGAAAGCATTAGTTATATGCAAAAATATTTAGAGGAGTGGATGCATCCGGTTGCGGTTTCGACCCCGATACATTTTCAACCTGCAAGGAGCTTTGTCGTAAGAGAGCCTTATGGTGTTACGCTCATTATTGGACCTTATAATTATCCATTTCAGCTTGTGATGGAACCATTGATTGGTGCAATTATCGGTGGTAACACTGCAATTGTAAAGCCTTCTGAGTCAGCGCCGCATACAGCAGAAATTTTAAAGAAAATCATACAAGAAACATTTGAAGAAAGATATATTCGCATTGTGGAAGGAGAAGTTGAAGAAACGACTGCACTTATTCATGCTTCATTTGACTATATCTTCTTTACTGGAAGTGTAGCAGTTGGGAAAATTGTGGCGAAAGCTTGTGCTGAACGATTAACACCCTATACATTAGAGCTTGGTGGAAAAAGCCCGGCAATTGTTGATCAAACAGCAAATATAGAAGTAGCAGTAAAACGACTTGTCTGGGGTAAATTTACGAATTCTGGTCAAACTTGTGTGGCACCTGATTATGTACTTGTCCATGAGTCGATAAAGGTGCCGTTTATCAGACATTTGAAAAAAACGTTGCAAAAATTTTATGGTAAAAATGCACAAGAAAGTCCCGATTTTGGACGGATTATTAATACGAAGCAGTTTGATCGATTAGCAAATTTGTTGGATAAAGAAAATGATAATATTTTATTTGGTGGTCAAACAGATCGTGATGACCTTTACATCGAACCAACTATTTTACAGGATGTTACATGGAATAGTCCCATCATGGAAGATGAGATTTTTGGTCCAATTATGCCAATACTAGTTTATGATGATTTACGCCAAGTCATTCATCAAATTCGACAAAAACCAAAACCACTTGCTGCGTATTTCTTTTCTGAAACGGACAAAGCGATTCAATATTTCTTAGGTGAATTGCCATTTGGTGGAGGTTGTATCAATGATACGATTACTCATGTTGCGAGCGTTCATCTACCATTTGGAGGCGTGGGCCCATCAGGAGTTCATAATTACCATGGGAAAGCAAGCTTTGAATGCTTTACTCACCCAAAATCAATTTTAAAAAAATCAACAAAATTAGCGAATAACTTACTATTCCCGCCATACAAACAAAAAGTGAAATTAGTAAAAACAATTTTGCGATAAAAGTGGAGGGTGCTCTTTTAGCTTTAATTTAATGAAAATCGGCTAAGTTCACCACGTACTGTGACATCTTGCCAGAAAAGCTAGATAAGATAAAACAGAAGTGCTTAACAAAGCTATAAATGAAAAGGATTGTCCA
>DATMJF010000154.1:0-7164 GCA_035554455.1 Rummeliibacillus sp. | reverse complement strand
AGGACTAATACCGGAACACCTAAGGAAGGTGCTGCTTCTTGAATGCCACCTGAATCTGTTAATATGATATGTGCTCTTGATAAGAAATTATGAAAATCAATCACTTCTAACGGTTCAATTAAGTGAATTCTAGAGTTCTCTCCTAATATTTCAGCAGCAATTTCTCTTACTGCAGGATTCAAATGAACTGGATAGACTACTTGAAGATCATTATGTTCATCTACAATTTGTTTGATCGCTTTGAACATATGTCTCATTGGTTCACCTAGGTTTTCCCTACGATGAGCTGTCAAAAGTATCATTTTATCATTGCCTATTTTCTCTAAAATAGGATGACTATAATTTTCAGAAACAGTTGTCGATAAGGCATCTATTGCTGTATTTCCTGTTACAAAAATAGTTTCTAACTTTTTGTTTTCATTTAACAAATTTTGCTGTGCTTTTTTAGTAGGCGCAAAATGAAAATCTGCGATCACTCCAGTTAGTTGACGATTCATCTCTTCTGGAAATGGGGAGTATTTGTTCCAGGTACGTAATCCAGCTTCAACATGTCCTACCGCAATTTGATTGTAAAATGCTGCAAGACTTGCGACAAATGTTGTTGATGTATCACCGTGAACAAGCACTAAGTCCGGCTTTTCATTTTGCAGAACTTCGTTCAAACCTTCTAATGCACGCTTCGTAACATCAACTAAGGTTTGTCTTTTTGTCATAATATTCAAATCATATTGAGGATGAATATTAAATACATCCAACACTTGATCAAGCATTTCACGATGCTGAGCTGTTACAGTTACAATCGATTCGATTTCATCTTGATGTTTTTCTAATTCAAGTACTAATGGCGCTAATTTTATCGCTTCTGGTCTAGTACCGAATATCGTCATTATTTTCACTTTACTTTGATTAGTCATCTAGAATATACACCTCTATTTATATATTAGGCAAAAATATACACAGCACTTAAAATTACCACAAACAGTAAAACAGCAGTCTGTGTTATGAAAGAAAAATTTAAGCCACTCTTTTGTTGATTTTGGCTAATTAAATTGCTTGATTCCTCTTTGTACTGTTCATCCAACAATTTAGTCCGATTCACTTTCTTTTCTTCTTCATTTAAAGCATTAAACCATTTAATAAACTTTTTGTATTCCGCAATTACTTTTTTTGTTGCGTCAAACATCTTAATTTGTCCAAAATGAATCCACATCACTCGATCACAAAATGCTTCAATCTGGGACAAGGAATGACTGACAAAGATAATCGTTTTTCCCTGGCTTTTAAATTCATTAATCTTATCTAGGCATTTTTGATAGAATGTTTGGTCTCCGACGGACAATGCTTCATCGACTATTAAAATATCAGGATTTGTATGAATAGATATAGCAAAACCTAATCGAGATTTCATACCACTTGAATAATTTTTGACTGGTTGGTTAATGAAATTTCCTAAGTCTGCAAATTCGATAATATCTGATGTTAGTTCATTGATTTCTGCAATGCTCAAACCATGCATCAAACATTTCATTTTGATATTTTCTAATCCTGTTAATGAAGCATTCAAACCAACAGAAATGGCAATTAGGGATGTTTCACCGTTAATTTCAATCGTTCCTGAACTTGGTGGAATGACTTGCGCTAGTAAATTGGAGAGGGTCGATTTACCAGAACCATTTAAACCAATGATTCCGATTGCTTCTCCAGAGTTTACCTCAAAGCTGATATCTCTTAGTGCATTAAACTGATCTCGATCTTTTTTTAAAGAAATAATATCTACTAATTTATCAGATTGTTTACTATATAATCTGAAACTTTTTGATATATCTGTACATCGAATTTTCGGATTCATACCTCTTCCTCCGATTATAGGTAGTCAACAAATTTGTTACGGAATTTGATGTGTAAAAAGGAGCCAACTGTTAGTATTAAAATACTTAAACTCCAGAAATAAATTGTATATGGCAGGTCTTCAAAAAACCATTGTCCGCCCAAAATAGAAAATCTAAAGCCTTCGATAATATAAAATAATGGATTTAATTTTAAAATATTTACAAAGAAATCCGGGAAATTATGGACGTTCCATACAATTGGTAAGAAATACATTAACAAACGCACGATCGATTGTACCATCATTTGTACATCTCGAATGATTGTCGTGAGTGTCGATAAAAGTAATGTTATTGCAAAAAGAAAGAAATATAAACAAATTAGATAATAGATTAGCTGAAGTAAATAAGCACCTGAGAAGATACCGTATGATAATGCAATTCCAATTGTAATAATAATCATGGGAATTAAAGATATTGAATTTCCCACGATTTTAATTGTTGGTAAAACGCTAACTGGAAAGTTCATTTTAGATACTAAATTTACTTTTGCAAAAATACTATTAGAGGCTTGCGTAATCGTTCGGCTTATATATAACCATGGTACAAGGCCAATGATTAACCAAAGGAAAAATGGGGTTCCATCAACTGGCGAACCTTTTCTAATCCCTAGTCCGAAAATTAACCAATATACACCTATTTGAATGAATGGGTTTAATATTTGCCATAATGCACCAAAATAGTGCATCGTGTATTTTCCTTTTTCTTCATATAAACTTAATCGAAATATCAAATTCAAATGAAGAAATTGTTCTTTCAAAACTTGCCCAGCGAAGTTCATACCAGGGTAGCTTCCTTTTTCGTATATTTAAAGAGATTTCCATAATTCATATAATCAACATCATGTGATAGTTTTTGCACAATATTTTTTGTATCAAAAATTCTTTTATTCGACATCTTCATAAAATCACTTTCGCCAAATTCCTTAAATTCATCATGATCTGAAAGTACAACGACTAAATCTGAGTCATTAACAGCTTGCGTAAGGTCTTGCATAACCCAGTCCAATTGAACATGTGGATCAAATGCACGAACTTCATAATTCCCTTGAGATTTTAGCATTTCAAAAATTTCTAAAGCTGGACTTTCACGGATATCATCTACATTTCCTTTATACGTTAGCCCAAAAACAGTTACGACTTTTCCATTTGCATTTTCCATCAATTTATTAACATTATCTACCACAAAATGTGGCATGGATGTATTAATCGTGCGAGATAAATTGATTAATTGTGCTGTTTCAGGAGCTTTTGCGACGATAAAATATGGATCGACTGCTAAACAATGTCCCCCTACTCCAGGTCCTGGTGTATGTAAGTTAACTCTTGGATGTTTGTTGGCCATTTTAATAACATCAAGGGTATTAATTTCTAACTCATTACATACTTTCGCGAGTTCATTTGCCAGTGCAATATTAACATCTCTAAATGTATTTTCCATAAGTTTAGACATTTCAGCTGTCTTAGCATCTGTTCGAATAATTTCTCCCTGAACAAATGTACTATATACATTAACACCAGCTTCCGTACAAGCAGCTGTAATTCCTCCAACAATACGATTGTTGAATACTAATTCTTGCAAAATTTGTCCTGGTAAAACTCTTTCAGGGCAGTGAACTAGGAAAACGTCCTTTCCAACTATTAAGCCAGCCCCTTCTACTAATGGTCTTACGAAATCATCCATACTACGTGGTGCTATTGTCGATTCAACAATGATTGTATTCCCACTCTCAATATATGGTAATATGGTTTTTACTGCACTCAGTACATATGTTAAATCACAAGATTTATATTGATCATGATGGTTAGGGGTTGGTACGGAAATAATGAACGTATCCGCCTTTTCAGGTGCATATTCAGCTCTAAAAGTTCCCATTGAGATAACTTCTTCTAGAGCTTCTTGTAATCCTGGCTCTTCTAAATGAATTTTCCCGCGATTCAATGAATCTACTACTTCCTTCTTAACATCTACGCCTACAACATTCACATTGTGTTTTGCAAACATGATTGATGTTGGTAATCCAATATATCCTAAGCCGATCGTACATAATTTCATCATTATTTTCCTCCAATATACAAATTAGTCATTTTGATAAGGTTTTCGATCAATATATTGATTCAAGTTAACCTTGAAACTGTATGAGAAAATGAGTAAAAATTAAATTTTGAATCCAGTACGAATTGTTACACGTCACCTCCCTTCAATTTGATACTTAATTTTTCAATTATCAAATTTTAGAGAAGTACTTAGCAATTTTTTTGTATTTGCCTTTTTTATAAAAAGCTTCAAATTTTTCAATTTCTACTGAATCTTCCACTATAAATTCCTTGTATAAGGAATAAATTTTGAAAAGAGTATCGATAGCCTCTTTTTGATCTTCATCATGTATTCGTTTAATTCTTATCAAATACCAATTTCTGAAATAGAAGGTAAATCGCTTCTCCATATACAAAGTGAGCAAATCATTGCTAATCAAAAATGGCAGTCTCTCTTTCTCCAATGTGTAATATTTTTCAAAGAATTTTTTTGTCACAGTATTCGTAACTGAACCTGATACAGCTGCATAATAAATGTGTATATCCAGGTCAATTACCGCACCTTTTGTTGAATGTAAAAGTAACTCTTGGAAAAATAACGTATCTTGACCACCAGCTTTTTCAACCATTTTCAATTGATGCTCTGTAATGATTTTTCTTTTCACAATTAATGCCTGAATACTTTGCGTTCTCAAATCGGTATGAATTAATAATTGTTTCGGATTATTAATGATCCTACTATGAATGGCTTCAGTTACTGTTTGATAATATTTAAAATAGCTAATTTTAGAGTTATCAAATTTAATCATGTTACCTATTGCAATATCTAATTCATGATCACTTTTTAATAAATTTAATAACTGTGCATAACCATCATTAACTGCCTCATTGTCAGGATCTAAATAAGTTACGTATTCACAGTTTGCTAGGTCTACTCCCATGTTCCTCGCTCTTGAAGCACTACCACTTCCACCCTCCGGAAAGAAATAGGTAATTACATTTGAATACTCTCTTGCAATTCTATTAATCGTGTTCAACGTTTCTTTGTTTGAAGAACCATCATCCACAATAATAATTTGCATTTTCTCAAAAATGGTACTTCTTTTTAGGCTATTAAAACACTTGTTTAACAAGTATTTTCCGTTATTATAAACAGGGACTATTACAGATAATTCATATTCAATATCTGGCATCTCAAGTTCATGAACTCTAACAGTATTAAATTCAAAATGATCTATACAATAGCCATATTTCCTCTTGTAATTTGTTGGCATTTCAAGCAATTCATCAGAAAGGAAAGAATTAGCCCAAAAAACTGTTTTATATTTATCTTGAATAACATTGATATAAGTGTGTTCTAATCCTTCGATCAGTTTGCTGCCATTGTAGAAGCTATTTTTTGTAATATAATCAGAATCTGTATACTTAAATCCATTAATCATATCTTCTAAATAGAATTCTTGATATTGATATTTTGAGTTGAAGAAAGCAACGATATCATATTGTGATTTTATCTGATCATTGAATTCTTGCTCAGAAATTAAATACTTTTCTAGATATGATTGATTTTCAAAATCTCTAATAACATCTTTAGTTAATTTATCAGCCACAACTAGTACTTTTTTAGAAGTAAGATACAATCCCATTTCAATTTTCTCTAATAAATCATTAAATCTTTGGAACGTTGTATGTGATGACATCGCATTTCGAATTCCTAATACTTGATGTTTATAAACTTCTTCGTCCGTAAAACCATTCAAAATATCTTGAACTTCTTTGCGATTATTCACTATAAAGACATTTGGAAACTTGTCATTAACCCCTACACTATAATTCGAAATGATAATGTTCCCAATTGCTTGTAATTCATAAATTCTGTTGGCAAACATGGTTTCACTGAATTTCACTGAGTTTAAATTAATTGCCCAATCATATAATTTATGAACTTTTTGAAGATACTCATGTTCAATAGATGGCGAAACATATTCTAAGTACTCTTTTGGAAAGAAATAATTTACTTTATCCAAATGGAAATTTCGATCGATTATTTTTAAATTTCGATTGGCGTTGATCACACCCTCGAAAATCTCTATTGTTTCTTTTTGTCTTTCGGGATACTTATTTAACCAAGATCCTGCAAAGAAAACACCTTTGCTTTTTTTGCTATTATTTATACCAATTGGATTATGATATAGTGGATTAATACCAAATTCTAAAACGAAAACTTTATCATGATTACATGCCTTTTTATAGCTTTCAATTTTTTCTTTCGCTGTTGTAAAAACATAATCACATTTCTTTGCAATTCCAATAAATTTATCATAATTAACAGGATCTTCTTTGGAGTAAAATACTGTTTTTACATGATTCTTTTTATAGAAATTTATCATTTTGTATAATTCTTTTCTTTTTGAGGATGCAGGGTTCGCTAATCCAACCCAAGTACCATCCAAGCCTTTCCAAGCACTTACAACGAATAAGAAATCTAATTGATCCTTATATTCTTGATAATTTTGAATTGTAATGGGAATAAAGTTTGCGACATCCTTATAGGATTGATATAAAAATTCATCTGCAATTATCCCAACCTGAATCGAATTCTTTTGGTAATATCTGCTTCCGTTACTATCAGGAATATAATCTAGTAGTGGTTTAATGCGGTCAAAATAATGTAATTCTGCTATTTCTTCTCTATAGCTTAAATATTCTTCTTTCGTCATATTTGTTGGTGCTGTATTAATCTCATACAGAAGTAAAGATTCTTCAGGGATAGTTAGAGGTAACTCTCCATTTTCTTTTAAGTAATCAATTATATATTTTTCTTTCTTGATCGCATTTTCAAGATTTTGTCTTCTTGATTGGATCTCTTTAAGCTGCTCATCAATGTTAGTTATTTGCATTTCTTTTGCCTCGCTTAATTCTTTTTAAGAATCTCCAATATACATAGGTCAGCTTTCCAAGCTTCGAATTACTGATTGCATGATATTGTGATTGTAATTTTTGATGAGAATTTAATAGATTCTCTTCTTCGGTGTACATTCTTAAAAGTTCTTCTTGAATCATTACTTTAGATTTTTTTTCGTCTATTAATGATTCTTTAAGAGATTCCAATTCTTTCGATAAATCTTCTGTTTTTAACACCAAAATGAGCACTCCTAGTAGTAAATTAGATAGTTTTAAGATACTTTCGCATATACATTGATGAATAATTCCCTTTCTTTTTCCCAATTGAATAATTCACT
>DATMJF010000153.1:0-2089 GCA_035554455.1 Rummeliibacillus sp. | reverse complement strand
AATTAAATATTTTATTTCCTCTTTTAGGAGATTTTTGAGTAGAAATGGATGTTGGTTTTCGTTGGAGTATTTGGGTAAGAATTTGGCATCGGGGATTGAAAAGTTATTCTTACGATTTTAGGCTTGCCCTTACAGTATATTTACGTCTTCGATTGGAGCAAATTTTGATTGATCTTCTTATTCGCGGCTGGTATTTTGATATGATTCTAGTTTCTGACGTGGATGATGAGTCGCATTTAACAGCTTTGGTTAGATTGTGGATAATTAATTTCATAGTCGATCAATTGAATTTATTATCCATAAATTAATGCTTTTTTACTTTTAGTGTGTGTCATACGTTCGGTTTTTACTATAAATTACAAATGTAAGCGAGGTTTTCATAAAAACTTTTCGACAAATTTCCCCAACTTAGTAAGTTGTGGATAAGTTTATGCACAATTTCCACACAGTTTGCTTAATACTTTACCATTTATCCACACATGTTAATCACAATTTATCCACGGATTCTTGTGGATAAGTGACCGGTTGTGTTGTACTAAACATTTTGATAAATTAAGTGTACACATTAGCAACTTATCAATATATTCTTCCAATTCATATTATAGAACATTAATTTTATTCACTGGGAGGTGAGATTATCAATGGAAACACTATCAGACGAATTATTGATCAAGTCATACAATAACGCCCAAACTAATAATTTGAATTTAGACTTTATTCGTTTATTAGAAGACGAAATCTATCGTCGTATCGTGGTAAAGTTGATATCTACATCCAAAGCAGAAGATATTTTAACTATCCAATCTTTAACGATTGATTCTAATGTAGTCAATGAATATTTTAACCTTGCATGATACCTTCTCTGATTGTGAAAATGATTTTGTGATGAATAATGTTTGTTTATGATTAAAAATTTTTCCATTTTCTTTTAATAAAGATCTATTTTTTCCTATTGATTAATAAGAATCTTCTACCATGATGAATTACTTTATCAATATCAGCAGAGCCCGCATATTCTAGTTTATAGGCGCTTATCACCTACTGGTATTTAGCTTATTAATTAAAGGGGGATGTAAATTGTATCCTTATTCAAGTGGATTTACCTCATTTTCATTAGGACAGATGTATAAACAACCGCACTCTCAATACACTGCTCCTGTTCGCTTTTTTCTACATCAACCGCCATCCATTCATGATAACCGTTGTAAAAGCAAGGCTGAAGTCGATTATTTAAATATGAATCGTCTTCTTTGGATGGAGCATGTCAATTGGACACGGTTGGTTATTACGAGTATCGTCTTCAACTTACCAAATCTAAAATTTGTTGAAGAGCGTCTCTTAAGGAATGCTACAGACTTAGGGAATAGCCTCCGTCCATTTTACGGTGACCAAATTGCCGATCGATACACCTCGCTCATTCATGATCATCTAACGATTGCGGCAGAATTGGTTACAGCAGCTACAAAAGGCGATGCAGCGATGGCTGCTGCAAAAGAGAAAGAATGGTATAAAAACGCAGACGATATTGTTTTGTTTTTAAGTAGTATTAATCCGTATATAGACCCATCCAAACTCAAAGAAATGTTCTATACTCACTTAGACTTGACGAAACAAGAAGCTGTAAATATGATTCAGAAAAAATATAAAGAAGACATCGCTGTGTTTGATCAAATTGTCATGGAAGCTTTGCAGATGTCTGATATGATTGCAGAAGCAATCATGAAGCAATTTTATCCATACTTCTATAGTTCCTATTGATCGATGAAGAATGGAGAGTTAATTGAATGAAATTAGGTATTAACAAATAATTGTTAGCTTTCTTTT
Organism: Rummeliibacillus sp.; assembly: GCA_035554455.1. Taxonomy (GTDB): domain Bacteria; phylum Bacillota; class Bacilli; order Bacillales_A; family Planococcaceae; genus Rummeliibacillus. Next base: position 265 of record DATMJF010000153.1, on the reverse strand, counting down.
ACCGGTAAGTAAAGGAAAGCTTTTTTGTATTTTGAAAAGTGTGCAATGGGCTCATTCTCTTGAACATTACGCATTAAATAAGTTGCCATCGTGTTTTCATGAATCGTACATAAAGTTCTTTGCAATGTCCACGGCGAATGTCGATTATATTGTCTGATTAACCTTCCCCTTACTTTCGTCCATAAATGATGGCGTTCAGTTAACCAATATTCTAATGGTGTCCTCTGGGTAGGTTCCGCTATAGGTTTAACAGATACAATTAATA
>DATMJF010000152.1:0-5844 GCA_035554455.1 Rummeliibacillus sp. | reverse complement strand
AATGGTAATGATTCGATATCACCAACAGTACCACCAACTTCAGTGATAACGATATCAGCATTAGTTTCACGACCAGCGCGTTGAATACGATCTTTAATTTCGTTTGTGATGTGTGGGATTACTTGTACAGTCCCACCATTGTAGTCACCACGACGTTCTTTTTTCAAAACAGTTGAATACACTTTACCTGAAGTTACTGTTGAATGTTTCCCTAAATTGATATCGATAAAACGTTCATAGTGTCCAAGATCTAAGTCTGTTTCTGCACCGTCATCCGTTACGAAAACTTCCCCATGTTGATAAGGGCTCATTGTTCCTGGGTCAATGTTGATATATGGATCAAATTTTTGGATTGTTACTTCTAATCCACGATTTTTCAATAAACGTCCTAATGATGCTGCTGTAATACCTTTGCCGAGTGATGAAACTACTCCGCCAGTTACAAAAATATATTTGGTCAATGCAAATTCCTCCTTGATGGTAGTGTTTCTAAAACACTTATAAAAAATACAAAAAACGCCCCTCCCGCAAATAAATTGCAGGGGGAGCGTATTACTTATACGGTCATTCTCCTTATTTAAGGAGCCCAAGTAAAAGAGTATATGATATTACCTAAATTGTCAAGATGTTATTCTTTTTCTTTGTCTTCTAATTCTTCAACATCTTCATCTTCATCTTCATCAATTTCAAAATCTTCATCTTCGATATCAATGTCTTCATCTATTTCATCGTCATCGATTTCATCGATATCAGCAGTATCGAATTCTTCTGCTTCGTCTTCAATTTCTTCGTCATCATCTACAAATTCATCGAAGTCTTCATCAAATTCGATTTCATCATCTTCATCTTCTTCAAGCTCTTCATCAACAAGTGCAGCTTTTGCTTTCTTCTTACGTACTTTTACAGTTGGTGCAGTTTCTTCTTCAACTTGATCGATTGCATACCATTCGCGGATTCCCCAGCGATTTTCTCCTAATACGATAAAACGACCATCAATATTGATGTCTGTATAGAATTGGATGGATGCTTTTTTCATTTCTTCATCTGTACGAGCACCTAGGTCTTGAATAGCTTGCATAATTTCAGCAAATGCCAATGGTTGGTGTTTTTCTTCTAAGATAGCGTATGCTAAGTTGATTAATGATTCCTCTATTAACTGTTCTTGATTTAACTCACGAAGGTTCAATTCGTGCACGTCCTTTCTTCTTCATAAACATAATATCCATTATAAACAATTATACTTAATTTTCGCTACAATCAATTCTTCTTTTTTTCGATTCGTAAACGATAAAACCCGTAGACAAACAAATATATTGCAAGAAGAAGGAATGAAATCGCTCCTAATTGTTTATCATATATATAATAAGTCAGTACTAAGCACAATATAATAATCATGAAGTGGATCACGATTTTCACTGTACCTTCACTCCTTCAAAATAGTCTAATCAGTATTACTTAAAAAGCGAAAAAGAAGGCCTAATCTATTGACTAGACACTTCGTAATTATATCAATTAAATCGAAAGCTCATATTTTCTTATTTACTCTGTTGAATAAGCATACTCCTCAATTGCTTATTCGTAAAGTGGCAGAACAAGAAAACTGAATAATGACTATTGAAGGAATGGATCTTTTAGCTTTTTGATATTGAAGATTGATTCTTTTATAAGTATTACACCTTATTATGAACTAATTTTGATTAATCTACTCAGGGATTCGGTATTGATTGTTGCTATTTGTTGTTTTATTGATACTACTTGAACCGGTGATTGGTACTACTCATGGAATCATCTGCAAGCCCCCGCTTCGTTGAAAACTAGAGGCTTTCAACGTAGCGGGGAAGTTCTTGTTTTAGCTAAACTCATTACATATTCCTTCTATATTGTCCGCCAACTTCGTATAGTGCATTGGTGATTTGGCCGAGGCTTGCTACTTTAACAGTTTGCATGAGTTCTTCGAAGATGTTGCCACCTTGTTTGGCCGTTTCTTTTAGGTTTTGTAGTGCGATTGCTGCTTCTTCCCCGTGTTGTTGTTGGAAGTTACGCAAATTTTGAATTTGTGCATCTTTCTCTTCTATTGATGCCCGTGCGATTTCCATACTGTTGATTGCCTCTTCTGATGGTGGATTTGGATTCAAGTAAGTATTCACCCCGATAATTGGCAGTTCCCCTGAATGCTTTAATGACTCGTAGTACATGGATTCTTCTTGAATTTTGCCTCGTTGGTATTGGGTTTCCATGGCGCCAAGTACTCCACCTCTATCATTCATTCGATCAAACTCCGCAAGCACTGCTTCTTCCACAAGCTCTGTTAACTCTTCAATAATAAAGGCCCCTTGTAATGGGTTTTCATTTTTTGTTAGGCCATGTTCTTTTGTAATAATCATTTGAATGGCCATTGCGCGACGTACAGATTCTTCTGTTGGCGTTGTAATCGCTTCATCATAAGCGTTTGTATGCAACGAGTTACAGTTATCGTGTAATGCCATCAACGCTTGCAATGTTGTGCGGATATCATTGAAGTCGATTTCTTGTGCGTGTAAACTTCTTCCTGATGTTTGGATATGATATTTTAATTTTTGGCTACGGTCATTTGCTCCATATAAATCACGCATTGTCAATGCCCAAATACGACGTGCCACTCGACCAATTACGCTATATTCCGGATCGAGTCCATTTGAGAAGAAAAATGAAAGATTTGGTGCAAAGTCATCGATATTCATACCACGACTCAAATAATATTCAACATACGTAAAGCCATTTGCTAATGTGAAAGCGAGTTGTGAAATCGGGTTAGCTCCTGCTTCTGCAATATGATAGCCAGAGATTGAAACAGAATAATAATTGCGAACTTTTTCATCTATAAAATATTGTTGGATATCTCCCATCATACGAAGTGCAAACTCAGTTGAGAAGATACATGTGTTTTGTCCTTGGTCCTCTTTTAAAATATCCGCTTGCACTGTACCACGGACTACGTTTAATGTTTGCGATCTTGTTTCAGTAAATTCTTCTATTGTTAAAGTACGACCAAGCTCTTGTTCACGTAACTGCACTTGTTGATCAATTGCCGTATTCATAAACATGGCTAAAATAATTGGAGCAGGTCCATTGATTGTCATCGAAACAGATGTGGATGGTGCGCATAAGTCAAATCCCGCATAGAGTTTCTTCATATCTTCTAGTGTGCAAATACTAACACCAGATTCACCTACTTTACCGTAGATATCTGGTCGCTCATCGGGATCTTCTCCATATAATGTCACGGAGTCAAATGCTGTTGATAAACGTTTTGCATCGTCATCTTTTGATAAATAGTGGAAGCGGCGATTTGTTCGTTCTGGCGTACCTTCGCCAGCAAATTGGCGTTTTGGATCTTCACCTTCTCGTTTGAATGGGAACACACCTGCCGTATAAGGGAATGAGCCCGGCACATTTTCTGCATAAACCCAGCGAAGAATTTCTCCGTAATCCACAAATTTCGGTAATACAACTTTTGGAATCTTCAATCCAGATAAGCTTGTAGTTGTTAATAATGTACGAATTTCTTTATCACGAACTTTTGTTATGAGTTCGTCGCCACTGTAACTTTCCTTTAGTGTCTGCCAATTCTCTAAAATTTGTTTTGATTGTGTCGTTAGCTGATCTTTTACCCCATCAATTAGTTGCTGTAATGATTGTACAAGTGCATCTTCTGGTGATTTCTCTTGTACCAACTTAAGTGAACCTTCTAATTGGAATAGTTTTCTAGCTAGTTCTACTTGTTGTTCAGATTTTTTATGATATCCACGAACTGTTTCTGAAATTTCTCGTAAATAGTAGCGGCGTTCATTTGGTATAATGACATTTTGCTTTTGCGTTTTAACAAATTGCTCGTAGGATGTTTGCCAATCATAGTCACATTTTTCATTAATAATTTGTATTAATGCTGCGAATAAGGAGTTTGTTCCTTTGTCATTGAATTGGCTCGCTATTGTTCCAAAAACAGGCATAGTATCAAGGTCCTGATGCCATAATTCATGGCTACGTTGATACTGTTTCTGTACTTGGCGTAATGCATCTTCTGAACCTTTTCTTTCGAATTTATTGATCACGATTAGATCCGCAAAATCGATCATATCGATTTTCTCTAGTTGAGTAGGTGCTCCAAACTCGCTCGTCATAACATACATTGATAGATCAGAAACACTTGTAATTGCAGCATCTCCTTGCCCAATTCCACTCGTTTCAACCACAATTAAATCAAATCCTGCAACCTTCACAATTTCTAAAACATCTCCAAGTGCCGCGGATAATTCTGTATGTGAATTACGTGTTGCTAAACTTCGCATATAAACGCGATTATTGAAGATTGCATTCATACGGATTCGGTCGCCGAGTAAAGCCCCACCTGTTTTCTGTTTTGTAGGATCAATAGAGATAATTGCGATTTTCTTATCTGGAAATTCGTGTAGGAATCGGCGAATTAATTCATCCGTTAACGAACTTTTCCCTGCTCCCCCTGTACCTGTAATTCCTAATACAGGCGTCTTTTTAGATAATTCTCTTGCAGTTTGTAATAGCTCATCAATCTCAACTTGTTTTCCTTCTTCAACTGCTGTTATAAGCTGTGCAAGTAGTTCAGGTTTTTCGGTATTCAGCTGCTGTAATTTATCAATCAAGTCATCTTTTACCGTTGAGAAATCACTTTTTTCAATCATTTTATTGATCATACCTTGTAATCCCAGTGTTAAGCCATCTTCTGGAGAGAATAGATTTTTTACACCATAATCTTGTAATTCTTTAATTTCCTTCGGCAAAATAACACCGCCACCACCGCCGAAAATACCGATATGTGGTGCCCCTTTTTCCTTTAGAAGATCGTGCATATATTTAAAGTATTCAATATGCCCACCTTGATAGGAGGAAATAGCAATACCTTGTGCATCTTCTTGAATAGCAGCGTTTACAACTTCCTCTACAGCACGATTGTGACCTAGATGGATTACCTCAACACCGCTTGCTTGTAAAATACGACGCATTATATTAATCGATGCATCATGACCATCAAAAAGGCTGGATGCAGTAACAAAACGGACATGATGCCGTGGTCTATAAATTTCTAGCGTTGTCATATTAAATTCCCCCTCATTTCAAATGAACAATTTCTCCATAGATAGAAAATGCAAGTAAAGAAAACAACAAGTATCCCCTGTTTGTGTTTTTCTTCCTTGCATCCCTAAACCTCTATGCTTGAATACCGTTTAATAGTATTTTTGTTTGCATTTTAATATAGTCTTCTATTTTAAAATTCTTGCGCCATGCCCATCGACGGAAAGACCATGCCTGACCTTGAAGTACGATTTGGTGTGCAAGGAGTTTTATTTCTTTTTTAGGCATCTCTAGCTCTCCCGATTTCACACAACCTGCTAATAGATTTTCAAAAAGTCCAACCATTTCAATTTCTTTAGATAATACATATTCAAGAGCATCTTTTGGTAAAGATTTCGATTCTTGATACATGACAAGCATTTCGTCTTGCATATCATCTACAAGTAAATAATATTGATTAATGGCCGATATTAAACCTTCCACTGTAGCTTCATGTTGTTGAATAGGTTCTAATCTTTTTCGAACTTCTAGATAAATGTTGTTACAAACGAGATAGAGTATATCTTCTTTGGTACGAATGTATTCATAGAGTGTGCCTATACTGAAGCCCGCTGTTTTGGCGATTTCCCTTGTCGTCGTTCGATGAAAGCCTTTTTCCTTAAAGAGACGAACTGCAGCTTGAATCATTTCCGTTCGTCTTTTTTCTATTAAGCTTTCATCTTTGATAGATGTTTGAATCTGCCTTTTACTTTCTTT
>DATMJF010000151.1:0-15086 GCA_035554455.1 Rummeliibacillus sp. | reverse complement strand
ATGTTCATTATTGTTCACCTCTAGAAATATCGTGCAATCCATTGATCACTTCTACTTGGAAGGAGCCTAATGGACCAGCAATAGCTGCACGCTCTGCAACAGCTTTATAATCTTGTAAAGCATCAAGTAGAACCGTTAGTTGATCTCCTTCAACCGCTAATGCTGCACTACAAACAGCACTAAGTAAGCATCCTGTTCCCGTCACTTGTGTCATTAATTCATTGCCTCCAGCAATGCTAAAAGTTTGCTCGCCATTTGTTAGAATGTCGGATGGACCAGTTACAATAACTAAACAATGGTATTGTCGTGCAACCTGTTTCGCTACTTGTTCAACATTGATTTCTCCTTCACCACTATCGACTCCTTTTGCTTGCCAAGCTTCTCCAGCGATCGTAGCTAGTTCCCCAGCATTACAACGGATTAAATCAAATTTCACTGTTTGTAGTAATTCTTGAACGGTTTGTTTGCGGAATACTGTAGCTCCTACGCCAACTGGGTCAAGTACGACGGGTATTTCTTTCTCGTTAGCTTTACGACCTGCAAGTATCATTGCTTCCTTCGTACGACCGTTAATTGTTCCAATATTAATTAATAATGCAGCTGCGTTCGATACCATTGCTTCAACTTCAAGCACTTCATCCGCCATAACTGGGGAAGCGCCAATTGCAAGAAGGCCGTTTGCTGTAAAATTCGCTACAACATAGTTAGTAATACAATGAACGAGAGGGCTTCGTTTTCTAATTTTAGATATACTCATATTTAGCCACTTCACCTTTCCAATCTTCTAAAGTCCAAGGCATTTCCCAAAACTTCCATTCATAATAGCAACTTTTTTTGAAGTGAGATTTCAACACAGATACTTTTTCAGGTTGTTCTTCTGCAAAACGATTCATCATCGACTTTTGCAATTCAATTTTGTCTTTATAATCAGGGTCACTGTACAGAGCAATCCATTCTTCATAAAGTTTGACACCCGGTTTAGCGTCTTTGTATTTTTCGCCAATTTCTTGATACAACCAAGGGCATGGGAACATGGCAGCAAATGCTTCAGCAACATCGCCATTATGAGCCGCATTGTACATATGACTAACGTAATTGTATGCAGCTGGTGCAGGCTCAAAAACTTCTAATTCCTGCTCCGTAACGCCAAGCTCTTTGAAAACTGTGCGATGCAATTCAAGCTCCGCCTCATTAATATGACGAGCTGTTTCTAAGAAATAGGAAATATCCTCATTTGATGTTGCTTTTGATGCAGCAATGGCTAATACCTTCGTGTAATTCTTCAAATAAAAAGCATCCTGCATCATATAAAATTTGAATTTCTCGATTGGCAATGTTCCTTCAACCAATCCCTTTACAAATGGATGTTCAAAACTTCCTTCCCAATACAGATCTGTTTCTTTTCTTACCTCTTCACAAAATGTCATCCTAAGTCCTCCTTGTAGTGGACGTAGACGCAAAAAAGCCTCCATGCTAGACATAGAGACTTCATAGTGAATATTGCTCCCTACGTCAGTATTAACTGTCAGGTTCTAAGGGTCAGGTTTTAACCTTCTCAACACCAAAGTGTCCCCCCGCACAAAAATATTTGGTTGGTAACAAAAAAGCTCTCCAAAATCGGAGAGCTACTGTACAAATATCACGCATTATTATGCTATGTACTTTGCTCCCTACGCCAGTGTTAACTGTCAGGTTCTAAGGGTCAGGTTCTACCTTCTCAACGCATAAACGTCCCCCCGCAAATATTTAAGTTGCCTTTATCGTAGCATGTATTAATCGGCTACTCAAGGATATATATACCTTTTATTAATCACCAATGCCTTGTGTATTCATTAGTACAATTCTCCAGCCATCTGGATCTTCAATTGTAACGCCTGATTCTTCCCAGTATGCATTCTCTGGTGGTACAGCATTATACCCCATATTTTTCAATCTATCTGTGATTTCTTCAATTACTTTCCGATCAGGAATATAAAAAACAAGTAGGTTATCCTTTGTTGGAGCTGGACAAGGACTACCATCTATGTGTTGAGTAAATTCCAAATGATAATCAAAACCTGGAAGGCCTATCATTACCCCTTTATATCCCCTATGTCCTTCAAATGATCCAATCTTGTTCAATCCTAATCCTTTGCAATAGAACTCTACAACTTTATCGAGCTGATCCGTAGGACGTGCCACACGAATTTGTGCTACTTTCATTTCATTTGGCCAATTACTTTCCATTCCCTCATCCCCTTAATTTAGCATCTATATTTACATAAATTTACTGAAGTACTACTGAAAAGTATAGCAAGAGGATGATAAAACTTACCTTCAGTAATTAGGCTGATTTATTTATCAATAATCTCAGGACCATAATTAAATACAAAATTGATATTCCACTTTGGAATCAATAACCCTTTTATCAATCATATCTCTACAGTTTAATTGTTTGATATGCTCATCTAAAGGAGATGATTAGATGAGTGAATGGAATGCAGTTTTGTATGATCAAAGGCATGATTTCGTTTCAAAATTTGGCGGGAGTTTAGTCGAATTACTGTCGCCACAAAACGGTGAAACCATCTTAGATTTAGGATGTGGAACTGGTGATTTAGCTAGTGAAATTGTAAAGCATGGAGCTACTGTACATGGTATTGATGCTTCAAAGGAAATGATCCAACAAGCAAAAATGAAATATCCAGAAGTACGATTTGCTGTTCAGGATGCTACACAAATCCATGAACAGAAACAGTTTGACGCAGTCTTTTCCAATGCTGCTTTACATTGGATCAAGCAACCTGAAATGGTTGTTCAAAATGTCTACAATGCTTTAAAGGTGAATGGTCGCTTTGTTGCTGAAATGGGCGGCAACGGAAATATTTCTTCAATCGTGAATGCAATTAAACAAAGTATGGATGAATTAGGTTACTCATATATTGAAGAATACTTTCCATGGTATTTTCCAACTGCACAAGAGTATGGCGAGTTATTACAACAAGCGGGGTTTCAAGTAAAAATGATGACATTATACGAACGCCCAACACCACTCGTTGGTGAAGATGGTATCAAAAACTGGCTTGAAATGTTTAGTAATAATCTATTTCAGCATTTATCTGAAAACGAGAAAAGGAATGTTTATCAACTATGTGAAAAGATTTTAAAACCCCAGATTTATAAAAATCATACTTGGGTAGCCGATTATTGGAGGCTTCGCTTTGTTGCAGTTAAATAGACGAACGAAAAGGCATTTCTGTTATTTGGAAATGCCTTTATAAATGGCTTTGCTACTGTCTAGAAAAGCCTGAATATCACTTGATATGTACTTTGATAAAAAGTAGGTTTGTGAAGTTATATGTTGAAATAAATTTAAAGAACGGATACAAAGTGTACCTTCTTCTCCCTCTTTTTGCACAACACTTTGTGGTAAAAAGGCAATGCCTAGTCCTTGCTTAACAAAATTTTTAATGACTTCTGTTTGGTTAACTTTCATACTTTTATGTGAAGGAAATTGGCTAATAAGCACATGCTGAATCGCTTCCCAATATGGCGCAAACTCGTGAGTTAAAATTGTCTCGCTTTTTAATAATTCGGTGGGCTCTACTTCACTTTTAAAGGGTGAGATGACTAATTGAATCGCTTCATCGGCAATCATTTCAATTTGTAAATCACGTGTAGTTGCTATTTTCGATAGACCGATATCAATGGCACCTCGATAAGCAGCTTCCCCGATTTCATTTGATTTTAATAGTTCAATGGATAACTGAATATGAGGTTTATTTGCACTGAAATCCTCGATAATTTTTGGTAGGGTTGAATTTGCAATCTGGGGTGCTACACCGATTGTTAATTGTGAAGTATATCCATCTAAAAATGCTTGCGTACTATTCAACGTATCATCTAGCATTTCGACTAACTTTTCGGCTTTATCAAAGAAGAAAGCACCTGCTATATTTAACCTTACTTTCTTGCCATATCTTTCAAATAGGGGTGTTTTTAGTTCCTTCTCTAAATGGTGAATATGTTTTGTTACGGTTGATTGTGTTAAAAAACGTTTCTCTGCTGCTTCCCCGAAGTTCTCTGTTTTGGCTGCAACCAAAAAAGTTCTTAACCACTCAGTTTCCATAAGCATTTCTCCTAATTTGGATTTTCATTTTTCATTAACAATTAACCTACAAGAATCTTTTGAAGCTCAATTTCATCCCTTATGGGTATACCATGATCTCCAATAAACCATTAACCTTATTGTAACAAATTTCCTATTCAGATAATAATAGTGACTAAATACCTTTTCCCCCTCCCCTTTGACTTCAGAAAAAATAATACTTGCGAAATTGGAACTTTTACTTGCGACTTTAGGTAATTTACTTGCGACTTTGCTCTATTTACTAGCGAATTTTTTAATTGTACTTGCGTTTACAGCAAATCACGTCCTCGATTCATCCATTTTTGCTTGACTCAATCTCATCTTTTCTTTACTAGTAATAAACCAATAAAAAAGAGATGGCTTCTCTAACAGAAGTCATCTCCTCGGAAATACTTAATTAAATTTTAAATGTACAATTTCATCCAGTTCATAAAGTTATCAACTACTGAATTTAAGAATTTCACTGTACCTTCATCTGTTAGGTTGCCTTCTGCATCGAATTTTGTATGTACAGCACCTACATATACTTCGTTTCCTTGTAGGACAGGTGATCCAAGACCAGCTGCAAATAAGATATCACGTAAATGAGCCTGTGCTTTAACTGTACCAAGAAGCCCCATTGAAGCACCCATAATCCATGACGGTTTGCCAATCATCACTTTGTCTACACGTGATAACCAGTCGATTGCATTTCCAAGAACGCCTGGAATAGATGCGTTATATTCTGGTGTAACCCAAAGAACCGCATCGGCTGCTTTAACTTTTGCTTTAAAATCAAATACAACTTGAGGTGCATCATTTTCGATATCTTGGTTATACATTGGGATATCATTTAAGCTTAGGATTTCTAAATCAAATTTATCCGCATAATGTTTTTGTACGAATTTTGCTAACATCATATTATATGATTCTTTACGAACACTACCTACAATTGCTACAACTTTCATATTGTTTCCTCCTAAAATATTATTTCAACTTAAGAATATTATTAATTCAAGATAATTTCAAACTATCAGCTTATCGTTTTATTCAAAATATCCACAGTATTTTAGCCAAAATTTTAAACAAGCTAAAAGAGTAAGGACAATCTTTACTACTCATCCTTACTCTAATTTTTAATTGTGCTTTTATTTTTTGATTCGCGGACTTATGTCTCCCATTAGCTCCGAAATGGTTACAAATTTATAGCCCTGCTTTTGCAGTACAGGCAATATTTGTTCTAGCGCTTTGATGGTTTGCGTGCGATTGCCGCCTCCATCATGGAACAAAATCACGTCACCAGGTGTTGTGCCATTCAATACTTTTCTTACAATTCTTCGAACACCAGGGCTTTTCCAATCTTGTGTATCAAGATGCCATGACCATATTACAACCTTAAAACCATTTTTTTGAGCGGTGTTAATCATTTCATCTGTATAAATTCCACCTACAGGTCGAAATAGTACTGGAGCAAAGCCAGTAATGCCACGAATAATTTCATTTGTCTTTCTGAGCTCTTCTTCCAGTTTGTGTCCTTTTGCCTTAAATGGATGGGAATATGTGTGATTTGCTAATTCATGTCCTTCATCGTATGCCCGTTCAATAATCTTAGGATATTTTTCTGCACTTCTCCCTAACACAAAAAAAGTCGCTTTGGCATCGTATTTTTCCAATAAGTCTAATATCTCTGGAGTGTATCTTGGATCAGGACCATCATCAAATGTTAAGGCAATCACTTTTTCCTCTGTTTGGATATCCCACAATACCTGCCCAGTCTGCTCATAATAGTTCCTTCCCTTATCCGCAGCATTACTGAAACCTGCGTAAAATATGGAGATGACTAAAACGCAAACAGTCAAAAATATTATATTGTTTCGTTTCAAAATATCACCCCCACAATTTTTTTAACTTTTCAAAAGAACATTGTGACTTTAATATTTACTGAACACGATAAATTATGCCTTCAAAACATTTTACATTTAATGTTTTGGAAGCTTTTCCAACAATTTTTGTACAAATAAAAAATCGATTTTGAGTAATAATATAATCAACATATATTTGCTTATTATTTATTAAATTTATCTGCACTTGCGAATGCACTCTTCATCCTTTATACTAATAATTGTAAAATTCAGAAATCAAAGCGTTGATAAGGGAAAGTAGATGAGGGAATGATGAAAGAGAGCTTCTGATGGTGGAAATGAAGCATTTGAACCTGATTGAAAATGGCCTTTGAGCTGCGTATCGAAAAGCAAAGCTGCTGAGTAGACTACGACGAGACGACACTCGTTACAACGGGAGCAGTATCTCTTTTATAGACGTACTGATGGAGGCAAATAGTGTGAGCTATTTGTAAAACTAGGTGGTAACACGATTCTACTCGTCCTAATCTTTTATAGATTAGGGCGTTTTTTTATTCAATTAAAGGAGGATTCAGATGACAATAGTTATTGGAGGAGCATGGCCTTACGCAAATGGTTCGCTACATTTAGGGCATATTGCTGCACTTTTACCAGGCGATATTTTAGCAAGATATTTCAGACAAAAAGGAGAAAAGGTACTCTATGTTTCGGGTAGTGATTGTAATGGTACACCGATTTCAATCCGAGCCAATCAGGAAAAAACAACACCTGAAGCCATAGCGAATCGTTATCATGAAGAGTTTAAAAATTGCTTCAAACAACTCGGTTTTACTTACGATTTTTATACCCGAACCGATGCGAGTCATCATCATCAGTCTGTGCAAAATATATTCAAGCAATTACTTCAAAATGGTTATCTATACAGAAAAAGAATTGAGCAGGCATATTGTGAGCATGACAAACAGTTTTTACCTGATCGATTTGTTGAGGGAATTTGCCCAAATTGTGGGGCAAAAGCTCGCGGAGATCAATGTGATCATTGTTCTACGATACTCGATCCACTCGATTTAATCGATAAAAAATGTAAAATTTGCGGAAATGAGCCTATCGTTCGAGAAACGGAACACTTTTACTTTGCGTTTAGTCGCTTTCAACATACTCTAGAAGATTTTCTTCAGCTGGCTGAAGAAGAACATCGATGGCGTGATAATGCGATCCAACTAACAAAACGTTATCTTGCTGAAGGTGTACCTGACCGTGCAGTTACGCGAGATTTACCAAATGGTATCTCAGTCCCTGTTGAGGGTTTTGGGGACAAAAAAATTTATGTATGGATTGAAGCCGTTTCAGGTTACTTAACAGCCAGCCTTGAGTGGGTAAAACAACATGGAGAAGACATTGAAAATTGGTGGAATGATCAAACAATTTCTTATTATATTCATGGAAAAGATAATATCCCTTTCCACTCGGTTATTTGGCCATCACTATTAATGGGAATTGGTAATCAGGCTTTACCTACACATATTATTTCAAATGAGTATTTGACTTTAGAAAAACGCAAGCTTTCAACAAGTCAAAATTGGGCAGTTTGGATGCCATATATTACAGAAAAATATGATCCTGATTCCATACGCTATTTCCTTACAATCAATGCACCTGAAAATCGTGATACTGATTTCTCATGGCGTGAATTTATATACAGCCATAACAGTGAATTGCTTGGAGCTTATGGAAACTTCGTCAATAGAACACTCAAATTTATCGAAAAATCATTTGAAGGTAACATCCCAGTAGGTGTGATTGATTTAGAAATTCAAAATCAGACCCTAAAACTCTATATCGAAGCGGGAAGACATATCGAGGATGGACATTTTAAACGAGCTTTAGAGGAAATTTTCGAATATATTCGTCGTGCCAATAAATTCTTCGATGAAAAGCAGCCATGGATTCAAGTAAAACAAAACCTTATCGAAGGAAAGAATACATTATATACATGCTGCTATATTATTTTGAACCTAGCTCAACTCTTGGAACCATTCTTACCTTTCTCAACAGATAAGATCAAAAAAATGTTAGGTGTAGATGTAGTTGAATGGAAAGAGCAAACGAACATTCCAACCAATATTAACCACGTCATCCCACTGTTTGAAAGATTGGATACAGGTTTAATAGATGAAGAATATAGTCGTTTGGTGAATCATACGAAATAAAGACTCTACTTAAATGAGAGACGTATTTATCAGAATAATTAGATAGGCTAAATATTTCGGAATTTATTTTCTATTATGATAATATAATCAATAGAAAATATTTTTTGGGGGTAAAGGAAATGTTATCTAACTTTGAAGAAAATCTACTGAAATATGCAAAACTTTTAGTAGCAAAAGGAATTAACGTTCAACCAGGAGATTGGGTGAAAATGACCATTACAGTTGATCAAGCTCCTTTAGCTCGTCTCATTACACAGGAAGCATATGAATTGGGTGCTGAAAAGGTCATTGTGAAATGGTCTGACGATGAAATAAGTAAACTCCATTATTTACATCAACCTGTAGAGGTATTGACTGACATTCCAGATTATGAAATTCAAGAATCCGAAGATCATGTATTAAATCATCACGTAAGTCGTCTTTCGATTGTATCCAGTGATCCTGGGTTGTTAAATGAAGCAGATCCTGCAAAAGTAGCTGCTTATCAAAATAAGGCTGGTAAAGCTTTCATTGCACAACGTAAGGCAACTCAAAATGATGATTTGAAGTGGACTGTTGCAGCGGCTGCTGGAGCTGGTTGGGCTGCACACGTATTTCCTGACTTAGCTACTTCTGAAGAACAAGTAGATGCTTTATGGGATCAAATTTTCAAAACTTGCCGTGTCTATACAGATGATCCAATCACAGCTTGGGATGAACACAAAAAAACATTAAATGAAAAAGCAGATAAATTAAATGAAATCCAATTTGACGCATTACACTATACAGCACCCGGTACTGATTTAACTTTAGGATTACCAAAGAACCATATTTGGGCTAGTGCAGAAAGTTACAGTCCAAAAGGCGATGAATTTATCGCCAATATGCCGACAGAAGAAGTATTCACTGCACCAGATACACATCGTATGGAAGGTATTGTACGTAGCACAAAACCATTAAGCTATGCTGGTACATTAATTGAAGGTATTGAAGTGCACTTTAAAGACGGTAAAATTGTGGATATTTCAGCTGAAAAAGGCGATGAAACAATTAAAAAATTAGTCCATGACAATGAAGGTGCAACAGGTTTGGGTGAAGTTGCCCTTGTCCCAGATCCATCGCCAATTTCTCAATCTGGTATTACCTTCTTTACAACGCTTTATGATGAAAATGCATCCAACCACTTAGCAATCGGCGCAGCTTACCCTACTACGATTCAAGGTGGTACAAAAATGAGCCAAGAGGAATTGCTATCACATGGTATGAATACTTCAACAGTTCACGTTGACTTTATGATTGGTTCTGACAAAATGGATATTGATGGCATCAAACAAGATGGCACAATTGTTCCAATCTTCCGCAATGGTGATTGGGCGTTTTAATAAGTGAATATATTATTACTACTTTAATGTATATTCCATTGAATAATAGATAATATTTTCCAAACAAAAACTCGGATAGAAAATAAATCATTTCTATCCGAGTTTTTTGATTTTTACACTATTCTTCTTTCATTTGATCAAGTAATGTAATTGCATCTACAAGATGATTGTTGAAAATCTGCTTAGCAACTTCTAACAATTCGATAATCATGGGATCTCTTAATGAGTAAATTACACGATTCCCATCTTTTGTCCCATAAACAATATTTTTTGCCCGCAGTACTGTTAATTGTTGAGAAACGGCAGATCCTTCACTGCCTAGCCGGGTTTGAATTTCATTGACACTCCGATTACCTTCTGATAAAACTTCGAGAATTTGAATTCTTAATGGGTGGGCAAGTGCTTTAAAAAAATCTGCTTTAAACTCATGTAATCCTTTATTCAATGTAATTCCTCACTTCCTACATATAAAACACATTCTCTAGATGCTTTCAAATAGAGTAAATTTTAATGAGTGAATCTTTAAAAACCACACTAAATTCTATTTTACTTGTAATTATAACTATCTTCCACGCGCAATCTTAATTTTCTCTTCTGTTTATCTTCTTCACAAGATAATACTTTACATTCATTAAAAACAAATTTCTTACAACCCATACATTTATTTTTGTCTAATTGTAATAGAGCATAATCGATTGCTTCACCCGTATGATCAAAGAAATGTTCTTCACCTATAAGGCTATATAATCCCGTTTTTTTGAAAAATATTTTAGGCTCATCTTTTAAACCCGATACCAAGATGATTCCATGTTTTGAGAAATCTTTTACAATGCTTGTTAAATAATAATTTCCCGTTGTATCGATAAAAGGCACTTTATTCATTCTTAAAAGCAATACTTTTGGCTTGTAGTTAATAGAATTCATAATATCTTCTGCAAAAGATTGTGCAGCACCAAAGAATAGTGGTCCTTCAATATTGAAAATACTAATTTGTGGGCAACCGTGTTGAGAAGTTGCCTTTTGCGCTTCCACTTTCGCATGTTTTCTAGAGCGATTAGGTATAGCTTTTTTCGTAACCATATGATAACTCATATTCTTTATAAATAATATAACTGCTAGTAGAAGACCGAATTCTACTGCAACTGTTAAATTGATGAAAACCGTTAATATAAACGTAACTGCTATAACTAACGAATCACCTGTTTTAGTTTTTAACACATGATAAAACACCTTTTTTTCGCTCATATTCCATGCAACAACCATTAGAACTGGCGCCATACTGGCAAGTGGAATGTTTGAAGCATATGGTGCAAAAAGTATTAATATTATTAATACAACCAAGCCATGAACAATACCGGAAATAGGAGATACAGCACCCGTTTTAATATTCGTTGCTGTTCTTGCAATAGCACCGGTTGCAGGAATACCACCAAAAAGTGGTGTTACCATATTGGCTACCCCTTGTCCTATAAGCTCTCGATTACTGTTATGTTTACTATTTGTCATACCGTCAGCCACAACTGCAGATAGTAATGATTCAATACTACCAAGAATAGCAATTACGAAAGCTGGTTTTAAAAGATGGACAATTTTTTCCCAAGTTATATCAGGAAATTGGAACTCAGGTAAAGAGTTTGGGATATCCCCATACTTAGAACCGATTGTTGCAACTTCTGTTGGGCAGAAAATGGTTGCAATGATCGTAGAAACTACAATACCTATTAAAGGTCCAGGTACTTTTGGAGCCAATTTTGGTATAAATAGAATCAAAAACAAACAAATACTGCCCGTTAAAATACTATAAATATTCACTGTGTATAGGTGAACGGCAATTTCTTTCAAATTATCGATAAATAATTCTTTGCTTTTAACATTTTCAAGTCCTAAAAAGTTAGCAATTTGCCCTACAAAAATAGTTACAGCAATTCCTGTCGTAAACCCGATTGTCACAGGTCTTGGAATATATTTTATTAAGGATCCAAGTTTAAAAACTCCCATTAATATGAGCAAAATCCCTGCTAAAAATCCCGCTATTAATAAATCTTTATAACCATATGATATGACAATACCAAATAAGATTGGTATAAACGCTCCTGTAGGACCACCAATTTGAAATTTTGAACCACCCAAAAGTGAAACTAAAATTCCCGCAATAATAGTTGTATATATTCCATACTCCGGTTTTACTCCTGACGCAATTGCAAAACCCATCCCTAATGGAATTGCAATGACAGCTACTATTAGCCCTGATAGTAAATCCTTTTGAAAACTCTTTAAGGAGTAGTCTACATATCTTCCTGAAAAATTTAATTTTTTCAGCATAATTATCCTTCTTCCTTTATCTTTTAATAACTGAATATCTGATTATTTGAATATACTATTATATGAATATATAGCGTAAAGTAGAATTTGTAAAGAGTACTTCTATTTAATATTTTTCTATGCACAAGCAACGATAATAATGGTCCATTAGACAACATACTTCTATGAAATAGAACTCTAAAAAAAAATCTATTATTTTAAAGTTCTTTTCACCTATTAATAACAAAAATATTGTAAAATAAATGAATACTTCTATGACAAAAGGAGAGGTATTATATGGGAATTAATATCTATTATTATGAAAGTAAAATAGAATGTCAGTATTGCAAAAAGAAATTTTCTACATATAAAGTACGCCCAAATCGTTATAAAGTAATTCATCAGGATACAGACCTTATGCCTATCTACGACGGATTAAATCCAATGTTATATGAAGTTGCAGTTTGTCCTCATTGTGGATATGCCTATCATAAATCAATGGTTCGTACATATGGACCTTTTATGGAATTTGTTAAAGAAATTTATATTAAACCGCTACAAAAACCAATGTCTATTTGCCAAGAAAGAACATTAGATGATGCGATCGCCAGTTTTAAGTTAGCTTATCTAGTGGCTAAAGCTTCAATGGAAGAACCACTTGTTATGGCAAATATTGCGATTAAAATTGCATGGTTATACCGCTTAAAAGAAGAAAATAAATCAGAAATTCATTACCTTCGTTCTGCTAGGGATTTTTACAACCAATCATTTGCTTCAAATAAGGAAGGAGAAGAAAGAATTCAATTTCTGTGTGCTGAATTAAGTCTTCGCATTGGTGAGACAGAGGAAGCTAAAAAAGGATTTTCTCATTTAATCTCAGGTCGTAATGTTTCAGATAAATATCAACGATTAGCTCGTAATCGTTGGGAGGATTATAAATATAATTCGGATAAATTAGAGAAAGAGAATGTGAAAGAAGGATAATCACATCATTTTTTAAAGGGGATATTTTTATGATATCAAACTCAAAAATTCAATTAGGCGTAAAAGAAGAAGATATTTTTTCAAATGTGATTCATTTTCTACTTAGAAAAAACCATCGCCTTTTTTCGAATGATCAATTAATCGAAAAAACAGGAATTTCTTCAGACTTAATTTTTAAATGGGTAAAATCAGGGAAATTAAATCCATCCCTTTTTCCTAATCTTGGAGCGCCATGCGAAAAATGCGGAAATCTAACAAATCATTCAAAAATCTGTAGGGAATGCTCTCAATTAATTACTCATACCATCGAGCAAGAAGAAAAAGATAAAGTATGGTTTGATAAAATACAGAAAAAAACAACCAAGGCAAACGCCTATCGCCATAAATTATAAACTACTATAATTGATACAAAATTATTTTAATAAAAAAACTCGGGTAGAAAATAGTTTATTTTCTACCCGAGTTTTTGAAATTGCTAATCAAAATTCACCTTATATTTCCTTTGTCATAAAGGCCTTGTAACCTTCGGGGTCTTGTCTGGCTCGCTTTCCCTCAGGACTATGAATGAACATCACTGAATTTACATCGCACGAAGGAAATGTGAATGCATTTTCGAGGAGTCACCACCCTTGGCTCAAGTAAAAGGCATTAAAAAAATCAACAATATCATATAACAGAGCATAAGATTTAAATAAATCCCATCAAATCTTTCACATGTCTTACATTCTCTTTAGATGTTAATATCTCCAGTAATAAAAAGGCGACATCGAAAGCTGTACCTGGATTTGAAGATGTGATAATATATCCATCTTGAACAATTCTCTTTTGTTGTAGATTTGCTCCAAAATTCTTTAGTTGCTCTGTTCTAATGCTAGTAGGATGATTGTAGGTAGTGGCATTTCGCCCTGCAAGAATGCCACTTTTACCTAGTGCAAGCGATGCTACACAAATACTAGCTATCGGCTTTTGTTGTTCGTTGAAGTACCTTATCACATTTAAAAACTGTTCATTATATGCATCTTCATAAAATCCC
Organism: Rummeliibacillus sp.; assembly: GCA_035554455.1. GTDB lineage: Bacteria > Bacillota > Bacilli > Bacillales_A > Planococcaceae > Rummeliibacillus. The sequence goes on along the minus strand of DATMJF010000151.1, from coordinate 1,227 downwards.
GCTTCTTCAAATCCTCCAGGGATAGCAAGAGCATCAAATTCCTCTAATTGAATTTCATCTATTGTTTTTTCTGGCAATACAGTAAAATTCCATGTACAAGTTAATTTGTCTCGTAGTCCCACTGTCACGACCTCCGTTGAACCATCACCTTCCCATTTGTTCCATCCAAGTACATCTGTAAAAACGCTAGCTTCTACTGCTTCAAAGCCATCCGCTAGAAGTAATAATATTTTTTTCATTGTTCGATCCCTCCTTAAGCATCATTTTATTAAAGCATCAAGGATTATTACATAAGCTAAAAAAGAATATTTCCTAATTCAACTTTAAATTATAAAGAAATTCATTTAATCTAATTAATAAAAAAAGGCGTTGATGAATATGGATCAAATTGATAAGCAAATTGTTAAAGAGTTACAGTTAAACGCTAAAGTTTCAATGAAAGAATTAGCTGAAAAAGTCCACTTATCTTCTCCAGCCGTCATTGAACGAGTACGCAAACTTGAAGAGCAACAAGTGATTGAAGGTTATCATGCTCATCTAAACTTGAAGAAAATAGATCGTCCGATTTGTGCACTTATTTTGTTTGAGTCAAAAGATTGTAAAGCATTAGCTAAATTTTGCCATAACCATCCTGATGTATTGGAATGTTACCGTGTCGCAGGAGAAATAAGTTATATCGTAAAATTAGCAACAAATTCTGTTGAAACATTAGAACAATTTATCGATGCATCGATGCCATATGGTACTCCATCTACTAATATCGTGTTATCCTCGCACACCAAAGAGAGTATTGAACCATTTATCGTTGAGGATTAACAAAAAAGAAATTGAACTGATCAAAAAAACTCGGGATAGCATTTACCCGAGTTTTATAAATTACTAATCAATATTACCTTATAATTCTTTTGTCATAAAAACACTATTAGGGTCTTCCTTGTAATCGGCAAAGGGCTCACAATACTGAAATTCAAATTTTTCATATAGATGTCTAGCAGGAGCAAAAGCAGCCATTGAACCTGTTTCCAAACTTAATCGTTTATAACCACAAATTTTAGCTTCTTCTATAATGTGCTGCAAGATTTGCTTGGCAACACCTTTTCTTAAATGATTCGGAGAGGTTTTCATTGATTTGATTTCACCATGTCTACGATCCAGCTCTTTCAGTGCACCACATCCAACTAATTCATCTTGTTCCCACGCACTCCAAAACTTGATTTCAGGTTTCTT
>DATMJF010000150.1:0-3113 GCA_035554455.1 Rummeliibacillus sp. | reverse complement strand
ATTAGCTTCGCTTTCCGCGGGCGAGCGTTGAGCCTCCTCGGAAGCCCGTACCGTGCTTCACTGCGGGGTCTCACCTGTCTCGCTTTCCCGCAGGAGTCTTCGCTAATTCCACATCAACAAAGATAGCTATACCAGATTTTTATAATAAATTTTCATCTTTTCTTACTTATTTCAGTGCCTTCGCTAAGTTCCTGCGGGGCTTTCAGCTCAAGCTTTTCCTGAAGGACTATGAATGCTCCACACTGAATTAACATCGCACGAAGGAAATGCGAATGCATTTTCGAGGACTCGCCGTCTTTCGCTACAATAAATATTCCATAGGATATAGAGTGAAACAAAGTTCAGTCAAAAGTATATATTCGTGTTTTTAGGTTAAACATTGAATTATGAAATTAATTCGTTTGTGTGAAAATAAAATTTCTCTTTAGCATCGCAAATCACGAACAATGTTTTTTCTTTAAAATAATTTTAATATATCAACCTTTAAGATTTTAACCTTTAGCTGATCCATATAATTTTAATCGAATTGCAATCATTATTTTTATTATTTTTAATATTTAAAAATAATAAAAATAATGATTAGCTCTACTTTTGTAATTGCTTTCATAATCATTCCAAGGGGATTATTGTACTCTCTAAAAAGACGTACATTTGATTTGATTTGGTTGCAAAAAGTTCGTATTTTACTTTATTTTATTAGACTTCAAAACAATAATTTTAAGAAATTTTGAAAATAAGGTTGACATTCGTTGTTTTTGGTTTTAATATTGGATTAAATTTAATACGACGAAAAAATACGACGACGAAGACATGCTTATCGATTTGAAAATCCCACAGCGAGCTGATGGTAGGTGGAAATCAGTGATTTCAGCGGTAAGTTCCACTTCTGAGTAGGTATTCTGAACATTCCAAAGTAGGTATACCCGGTCCATGCACGTTAAGCATACAGCAAAGACTGTCCACTATAAAAGGACAGTAAACAAGGGTGGTACCGCGATTGTTCATACAAGCTTTTCGCCCCTTACGACGGTAAGGGTGTGGAAGGCTTTTTATTTTTTGGCTTAAGCGGCTCGTTTATTCCAATAAGCTAGCGACTTATGCTGAATCAATTTCCCAAAAATGAGAGGAGCAATTATTCATGTTACAAGACTACCAACTATTACGTATTCCAGGACCAACACCAATTCCACCAAGCGTTGAGCGTGCAATGGCTAAGCCAATGATCGGGCATCGTGGCAACGAAACTAGTCAGATGATTCAAAATATTAAACCTAGACTGAAAAAAGTATTTGGTACAACTGGGGATGTCATGATGTTAACAGGCAGTGGTACTTCAGGTCTTGAAGCCGCAATCGTAAACGTTGTAAAACCAGAAGATAAAGTTTTAGTCGTTGCTACAGGTGTATTCGGTAACCGTTTCACAAAAATCTGTGAAGCATACCAAATTAACGTAGAAGAATACAAAGTAGAATGGGGTACTGCATTAAAACCAGCTGAAATTGCTGATTATGTTAAAGCTAACCCAGATATCAAAGCTGTATTCTCTACTTATTGCGAAACCTCAACAGGTGTTCTTAACCCAGTTGGTGAATTAGCTCAAGCAATTCATGCGGTCAACAACGAAACATTAGTCATCATCGATGGCGTATCTTGCATGGCAGGCGTTGAAACAAAAATGGATGAATGGGGAATCGATGTTGTTGTAACTGGTTCTCAAAAAGCATTTATGCTACCAGCTGGCTTAAACTTTATCGCTGCTAGCGAACGTGCTTGGAAGGTAATCGAAGCGAATCCCAAAAAAGGTTTCTATTTAGATCTTACAAAATATCGTGATAATTTAGCGAAAGACACTACTCCTTTCACACCAGCATTATCACTATTATTCGGTTTAGAACAAGCACTTGAAAACTTCGAACAAGAAGGTCTTGAAAATGTATACGCTCGTCATCAATTAATGCGTGATATGACTCGTGCAGCTTTCAAAGCTTTAGATCTTCCTTTATTCGCTTCAGACGAAGAAGGGTCTCCAACAGTTACTTCTGTTAAACCAGAAGACTTCGATCCTGAAGCATTCCGAAAAGTGTTAAAAGCAGATTTCAACTTATCAATTGCTGGTGGTCAAGCAGATCTTAAAGGGAAAATCTTCCGTGTTGGCCATATGGGCTACTGTGCACCAACAGATGTCCTTCAATATGTAGCAGCTATGGAAATTGCACTTGTAAAGGTTGGAAAAGAAATTCAACTTGGTGCCGGTATAGCAGCTGCTCAACAGGTTTACTTACAAAATACAACAGAAAAAGTTGCACAATAAGGAGAGAATGTAGAGATGGCTATTAACATATTAATCAGTGACCCACTAAGCGATGATGGTATTTACCCTCTTCGTCAAGAACAAGAACTAGATTTGAACATTGTGATTAACACTGGCCTTCAACCAGAGGAATTAAAAGCAATTATTAAAGATTTCGACGTTTTACTTGTACGCAGTCAAACAAAAGTAACTCGTGACATTATTGAAGCTGCAGATAACTTAAAACTAATCGGTCGTGCAGGTGTTGGTGTTGATAACATTGACCTTGATGCAGCTACTGAAAAAGGGATAATCGTTGTTAACGCTCCAGATGGAAATACAAATTCAGCGGCTGAGCATACAACTGCGATGATTATGTCTCTTGCTCGCCACATTCCACATGCCTACTTATCATTAAAAGAAGGTCGCTGGGATCGTAAAAAATTCGTCGGAGTTGAACTTAAAAACAAAACTTTAGGTGTAATCGGCTTTGGTCGAATCGGTCAAGAAGTTGCTCATCGTGCAAAAGGTAACCGTATGAATGTTATTGCGTATGATCCATTCCTAACTGCTGAAAAAGCTGAAAAAGCAGGTGTTGATTTTGGTACTGTAGAAGATGTAGCTCGTGTTGCCGACTTTATCACAGTACACACACCACTTCTAGACTCTACTCGTCATATGATTAATGAAGAAGTTTTCAACGTAATGAAAGACGGCGTTCGCATTATTAACTGTGCACGTGGCGGTATCATTGACGAAGAAGCTCTTTACAATGCCATTGAATCAGGTAAAGTAGCTGGCGCTGCTCTAGACGTAATGGAAG
>DATMJF010000149.1:0-2741 GCA_035554455.1 Rummeliibacillus sp. | reverse complement strand
TGGTGATGTATAAAATCATTTCGAGTAGAGGTGTATTATGAAACCATTCAGTCTAGGCTCAATTGGCTTAATAATTTTAGGATTACTTATTTGGGGATTAAATTGGATAAATGAGGGTTATTCTGAGGCTATTGTAATTATAGGTTTAATTTTGTTATTAATGGGTACTGGATTTAGTTTTATCGCTATCGCTAAAAAGGAAAATGGTAGTATAAAATTTATATCTCTCACTTCTTTTTTACTTATCCTATTTTTCGTTACTTTGTTTGAACCATTCCAAGTTATTCGCATAATAACATGGCTTAAAAATATTGCTTAATATAGTGGCGATTGGTATTAATCAGGAACACTGATAGAAGCCTGCTTGAGATATGAAGTTATCTAGGTTCCTCACATTCTCTTTTTTAAGTTTAAAAAATTTTTTAATTCATCATTAGTGCTTTTCTAGTTAAAAAATACGAATATTCTAAATAAATAATTCGATAATTCGGATAAGGTTTCATTTCTAGTATTTACTTAGTATGCCGCTCCAGATGGCGCTTTCCGCGGGCGAGCGTTGAGCCTCCTCGGAAGCTAAAAACATCGTGCTCCTGCATCGCTTCGCTAGCTTCGTCGCAGAAAATTCTTTTTGCTGAGCAAAAAGAATTTTTGCTTCACTGCGGGGTCTCACCTATCTCGCTTTCCCGCAGGAGTCACCATCTTCCGCTTGATAGACATTTTTCTAATAGATATGGCATATAACAATGCTCCACATTTAACGTTAGTGTTTTTATCAAAACTTTGCATTATTAAATTGATTCAATTGTGAAAAAAGGAATTTAGATAATTACTATCGAACTTTAATAACAATTCTCTTCATTATAGAAAGTGGGTAAATTTATGCAACTATCGATTATAAATACTTTTACAGAACAGCCCTTTAAAGGAAATCCAGCGGCTGTTTGTTATTTAAGTGAAGAAAAAGAAAGTAACTGGATGCAGCAAATTGCAAAAGAGATCAATTTACCAACTACAGCTTTTATCAATTTATTAAATAATGAGTATTATCTTAGATGGTTTACTCCTACCACCGAAATACCTATTTGTGGACACGGAACACTGGCAAGTTCATATTTTTTATGGGAAAAGGGATTATTTGATAAAGAGAAATGTATAACTTTTCAAACTAAAAGTGGAGTACTTGAAGCGCAGTTAATCGATGATTGGGTTCAATTGCAGTTCCCTGCAATTGTTGAAGAAAAGACTATTGCTCCTGATTTATTAGTCAGGGCTTTGGGAGTTAAACCTACATATGTAGGCAAAAACAAACTTGACTATTTAGTTGAAGTGGAATCAGAAGACATAGTAAGGAATTTGAAACCAAATATAGATTTGATTGCTCAATTAGCAGTTCGAGGTGTGATTGTTACTAGTAAATCTAATACAAATGAATTCGACTTTGTTTCACGTTTCTTTTCTCCATCTCAAGGGATAAATGAGGACTTTGTAAATGGCTCATCACATTGCTGTTTAGGACCTTATTGGAAGGATAAATTACAAAAAAATGATTTGACAGCATACCAAGCTTCTGAAAGAGGGGGAATATTAAAACTTAGAGTATTAGATGACGAAGTTTTATTATCTGGTAAGGCAGTAACCATTTTTGAAGGAAAGCTAACAGTCTAATAGTAAATTCTTTGAAATCGGGGGATTGTTGTATGACGAGTTCTATATTAGAAAATATTTCAGAGTTAACAACTACTCAGGAGTGGGTAGAGGCTTTTCCTATTATGAACCAATTGAGAACTGACTTAACCGAAGAGAGTTATTTGGCTTTACTTCAAAATATGAAGGAAGACGGATACAAGCTATACGCATTGTATATAGAAAATAAAATGGTATCTGTAGCTGGGGTGAGTTGGAGAACTAATTTTTACAATAAACGCCATGTTTTTATTTACGATTTAGTAACCGATATTTCGTATCGTTCATATGGTTATGGTGAAAGATTATTGAAATATATTCATGACTTGGCTCGTGAAAATGGAGCAGAGTATGTTGCATTAGAGTCAGGACTTCAAAGAATTGAAGCTCATCGATTTTATGAAGAAAAACTAGAATACGATAAATGGTGTTATTCATTTAGGAAATCATTGTAATTAATTATTCGATATTTAATATTACTAAACTAACGAGTGCCTTTCTACAACAAGTAGAGGCACTTTTTTTCTTAAGAAAGTTTAGATGACTTATGACAGATAGAAAATCAAATAACCCTAACTGTTCCTAATGTAAAAGGTTCGTTTGAATATAGAATACATGATAAAATGAAGTCAAATGAAGATAAATAGTACAAACTTTAAATTGGAAAATTTTTTTGATAAATACCAAGGAAGGAGCGGGTGTACATGGATATTAAAATAAGTCAGAAGATGATAAAAGAAATGTGTGGTACCGTAGCCTTCAAAAGAGGAGATTCTTTTTTTCGAGAAAATAAAGTAACATTCAACCAATATAGCCCTGATTTCTGTAAAGCTACCGTTAAAGGAACAGAAGACTTTCATGTCACAATTAAAAAAGACGAGACAGGAGACATAAAAACAGAATGTAGCTGTCCTAAGCTAGCGAATTTTCAAAAGAGTTGTCAACACATTGCTGCTGTATTATTAGCCATAAATGAGCATCAACGACAAGGAACATTGCCTATCGGTGAACATGGCCATCAATCAAATAATAGAGAGCTAACAGATCATTTCATAACA
>DATMJF010000148.1:0-3396 GCA_035554455.1 Rummeliibacillus sp. | reverse complement strand
AAGAGACTGTTTTGCTTTGGTTTCTTCATAACATTCAGTAAGGAAACCGCTGCATTTTTGTTGTTGTTGAGCTAAAAAACCAGCCTCTAAACGGAAACAGCGTTGTTCAAATTTAAGTACTTCAGGATCTCCAGTTAAAGTACAAAAGGCTTCACTAGTAGAAACTTTATCGAAGACTAAATCTCCCCATCCGGCTTCTTTAAAGAAGGATATTGCTTCATTTAATTCATATAATGGGAATTTACGAGCTAACTCTTTACCACACCAATATAATATATCATTTTCGTTCTTTCCTAAAATAGAAGATAGTACGTGATCACGGATTAACTCATAACCAAATTGAGAAATTTCATTTTTTTGTTGAGTGGACATGAAAATCCTTCTTTCATAATATTTTTGTCTAAATTATGTCCGGAAAAGAAGTGACGGATTTAAAAGAGAAAATATGTATCTTTTCGAGAATAATAGAGGTTAGGACAACTTCAAGAAATAGTCTCTGTCACCTTGACGCTATTGAGGGATGAGAGTACAATAAACTTGTCATAATATTGTACCATTATGAAACAAGCAGTCAATAGATGCTAAGTTACAAAAGCATGGCAAAAAATTGACACACTTGTTTCCAAGTACTTAGGGGGGTAACAGTCTTGTCGAAAGATCGAGAGTTTTATTGGCGTCGTCTGCATTCTCTTCTTGGAATTATTCCAGTAGGGTTGTTCGTGACGCAACACTTGTTAATCAACTTCCAAGCAACACACGGTGCAGAATCATTTAACAAAGCAAGTGAATTTATGGGAAATCTACCATTTTTATGGTTCCTTGAATGGTTCGTAATTTACATTCCTTTAATGTTCCATGCATTTTATGGTGTGTACATTGCATTTACTGCTCAACCAAATACACAACGTTTTGGTACATTCCGTAACTGGATGTTCGTTTTACAACGTTTCACTGGTGTATTCCTTGTAATTTTCCTTGCATGGCATATTTTCCAAACACGTATCCAAAAAGCACTTGGTACAGAAGTTGACTATGATATGATGGTTCAAGTTTTATCAAACCCAATCATGGTTGCATTCTATGCATTAGGTATTATTTCAGCTACGTTCCATTTGGCTAACGGTATCTGGTCATTCTTAGTAAGCTGGGGAATCACACAATCTCCAAAATCTCAAAAAGTTGCAACTTACATCACTATGATTTTCTTTGTAGTGTTATCTGTAATCGGTATTGGCGCTCTACTTGCATTTGTGTAATAAGTCTTGTATAGACTTGTAAGCGCTTGATTACAAATTGAACGAGGAGTGAGAAAAAAACATGGCTAAAAGCAAATTGATAGTCGTTGGTGGCGGTTTAGCTGGCTTAATGGCTACTATGAAAGCTGCCGAAATGGGCACAGAAGTTGAATTATTCTCATTAGTTCCGGTAAAACGCTCACACTCTGTATGTGCGCAAGGCGGAATTAACGGTGCCGTAAATACAAAAGGTGAAGGGGATTCTCCATGGATCCACTTTGATGATACAGTTTATGGTGGGGATTTCTTAGCAAACCAACCACCAGTTAAAGCAATGTGTGATGCTGCACCTGGTATCATTCATTTATTTGACCGTATGGGTGTTATGTTCAACCGTACACCAGAAGGTTTACTTGATTTCCGTCGTTTCGGTGGTACTCAACATCACCGTACAGCATTCGCTGGTGCGACTACTGGTCAACAACTTCTTTACGCTCTTGACGAACAAGTACGTCGTTGGGAAGTTGAAGGATTAGTTACAAAATACGAAGGCTGGGAATTCCTAGGCTTAGTTCTTGATGATGAAGGCGTATGTAAAGGTATTAAAGCACAAGACCTTACAACTCACGAAATCAGAGCATTCCGTTCTGACGCTGTAATCATGGCTAGTGGTGGTCCTGGTATTATCTTCGGTAAATCTACAAACTCAATGATTAACACTGGTTCTGCTGCATCAATCGTGTACCAACAAGGTGCTAAATATGCAAATGGTGAAATGATTCAAATTCACCCAACAGCAATTCCTGGCGATGACAAATTACGTTTAATGTCAGAATCTGCTCGTGGTGAAGGTGGCCGTATCTGGACATATAAAGACGGTAAACCTTGGTACTTCTTAGAAGAAAAGTATCCTGCATATGGTAACTTAGTACCTCGTGATATTGCTACACGTGAAATCTTTGATGTATGTATTAATCAAAAATTAGGTGTCAACGGCGAAAACGTTGTGTACTTGGACCTTTCTCATAAAGATCCACATGAACTTGACGTTAAACTTGGTGGTATTATTGAAATCTACCAAAAATTCGTTGGTGATGATCCTCATAAAGTACCAATGAAAATCTTCCCAGCAGTTCACTACTCAATGGGTGGTCTATGGGTTGACTTCGATCAACATACTACAATTCCTGGTGTATTTGCTGCTGGTGAATGTGATTACTCTCAACATGGTGGTAACCGTCTTGGAGCAAACTCATTACTTTCAGCTATTTACGGTGGTTCTATAGCAGGTCCTAAAGCTATTGAATACATTCATGGATTAGACAAGCATGTTGACGATCTTCCATCTTCTATTTACGATAATGCTGTAAAAGAAGAACAAGCTAAATGGAATGAAGTTTTAAGCTTAGATGGTAACGAAAATGCATATTTACTTCACAAAGAACTTGGTGAAGTTATGACTAACAACGTTACTGTTGTTCGTTACAATGATAAACTTGAAGAAACTCTTGTGAAATTACAAGAATTAAAAGAACGTTGGAACAATATTAATATAAACGATACATCTAAATGGTCAAACCAAGGTGTTCAATTCACTCGTCAATTGAAAAACATGCTTGCTCTAGCAAATGTTATTACAAAAGGTGCTTTACTTCGTGATGAATCTCGTGGAGCTCACTACAAACCTGACTTCCCAGAACGTGACGATGAAAAATTCCTTAAAACAACAATTGCTGAATTTACACCTTCATTTGATCCGAAAATCAGCTACGAAGAAGTTGATATTTCTCTTATCAAACCTCGTAAACGTGACTATTCGAAAGGAGCTCACTAATTATGGGAAACGAAGCGCAAAAATATATTGATGTTGAAGTACAACGTCAAGATGATGCTAACTCTAACCCTTATTGGGAAAAATTCAGAGTTCCGTATCGTCCAAACATGAACGTAATCTCTGTACTTATGGGGATTCGTGAAAATCCTGTAACTGTTGAAGGTAAACAATCTACACCAGTTGCATGGGATATGAACTGTCTAGAAGAAGTTTGTGGCGCATGTTCAATGGTAATCAATGGTCGTCCGCGTCAATCATGTTCATCATTGGTTGATCAATTGACTCAACCATTAAAATTACAACCTATGAGTACTTTCCCTGTAATTC
>DATMJF010000147.1:0-14457 GCA_035554455.1 Rummeliibacillus sp. | reverse complement strand
TCTGAAGCAGCAAATGAACATGACGATAGGACAGAAGATTTACTAAATGCTATTTATCAAAGTTTAGAAAAACATGTGTGGATGTTAAAGTCATTCTTGAGTTAAATAAAAATGAAATAGCTCAGGCGTCTAAAAGTCATTCTTGGCTTGGGCGTCTTTTACATTTGGTTTATAGATTAAATAAAACATGTAACGCTTCAAAAAAAGCACTGCAAACTAATTTGCAGTGCTAAAACAAAAACTATTTCTCCAATGCTTTCTCAAACGTATTAATATTTCTATGCATCAAAGTAAAGTAATCTTCTTTATTCTTAATGTCATCGTTTGTTAACACACTTAGGTTGTGCAGTGTAAGTGACTTAGCACCGACGTCTTGTTCGATTACTTTCGCTAGATTTGATGTTACGTTTTGTTCAAATAGGATGTAGTGAATGTGATCTTTTTTCGCTTGGTCAACGATTTTTGTTAGTTCTTTTTGAGATGGTTCGTCTTGTGAGTTTAAGCCTGCAACAGAAACTTGGTTAAGGCCGTATGTTCCAGCGATATAGCCAAATGCTGCATGAGAGACGAAGAATGTTTTGTTTGGTACTTTGTTAGCCATTGCTTTAAAGTCACCATCTAAGTCTTTTAAATCTTTAACAAGTGATTGATAGTTTTTCTCGAACTCTACTTTGTTTTGAGGTTGAGCTTTTACTAGAGCATTTTTAATTGAAAGAGCTAAGTCTTGACTAATAATAGGAGACATCCAAACATGTGGGTCTACATGGTTATTTTCATGACTATGTTGATCGGTTGTAGCATGATTATGGTCATGATCGTCGTCACCATGTACTGTGCTGACAGCCAATTTATCTTTTGAAACATTCGCAGCTGTTTCGACGAATTTTACATTTTCATTTTGTAAGGATTTTTTTGCATTTTCAACGAATCCTTCAAGGCCTAATCCGATATAGAAGAAGTAATCTGCATCAGCTACATTCATCATATCTCTTTGTGTAGGTTCAAAAGTATGTTCGTTTGATCCTGGAGGATAGATGGAAGATACTTCTACATGGTTGCCACCGATTCGTTCTGTAAAATATTGTAGTGGATATACAGTCGTATAAATTTTAAGTTTGTTGTTTTTATCTTTGGTTGTTCCAGCTTCTTTGTTTGCGCCACAAGCAGCAGTAAAAACAGCTATCAGGGCTACTAGAAAAATGGAAAAGATTTTTTTCATTTTTACACCTCATAAATAGTAATCATTACGATTTGTTTTCGAACAATAATTACTATACAAGATTTCTATAAAAAAAACAATAGAAAAACCTCCGAAAGTTATTTCTTTTTCGGAGGGCATTCTTCAGGAACAGGATCATAGCCGCCTTCACAAAATGGTTGGCAGCGTAAAATCCGACGAATTGTAAGGTATCCACCTTTTATAGCACCATGCTTTTCTATTGCTTCAATACCATAGTTGGAGCATGTTGGGTAGAAGCGACAACTTGGTGGTTTTAGAGGTGATATCACTTTTTGGTAGAAGCGAATAGGTAATATAAATAGTTTTCTCACTTCGACTCTTCTTTCTTGGTATAGTTGTCAAAATTCTGAGTTGGTTTTGGATCAATTGTTTTATGTGAATCTTTTTTATTGTTTTTTGCTACAAAATAGATTAAAACACTTGCTAATGCCACTGTTAGAATGACAACGGGCATAATAGCGATCCATGCAATTGACATTTTATTCACTCCATTATTTTCTTCATCTCTATTTTATCGAAATTTCATTGATAGTTATAGTATAGTGCTCACAGGATGAAAGAGCTGTGAACGTTTCATGACAGCGGCTAGAAAAGGAAGTTTAGTAGAAAATATAATAAGGAATTTTGAAATCACTATATTCTGAAGTTGCATCAATTTACTGATAAAAGTAAAATAATTAAAAACAAGTAAATTATGGTAACAATTCTTTGGATAGGGAATGTAATATGAATGAAAGGAGCTGTAAGGGAAATGGTTTCATCATTATCGGAAGCAGCAACAATTCAAAAAATGGATAAAACGTTAAAAGTAACGGGGCAGATGAATGTACGTAAAGGTGCAGGCGTAAAATACCCAAAAATTGATCAAATTGATCAAGGGATTTTCATTAAAGCAACAGAATTCTATAAAGGTTGGTACAAAATAAGTTATGATGGCAAAACCGGCTGGGCACCAGGGAAATATTTAGAAGTAGCGCCTGCAAATTACAAAGAAGCAGGATTAGTTGAGTTAACGGAAAAAGATGGTTTTGTAATTGATTTGCGGTACGCAACAAAAAAGAATTTTATGGAGTATCGATTATATCCGAAAAAAGCAAAAGCATTGATGACAAAATCAACAGCCAAAAAATTAAAAAAAGCAAATAAATTAGCGAATAAAAAAGGCTACAAAATCAAAATTTGGGATGCGTACCGACCAATAAGTGTTCAGTGGGAAATGTGGTACAAAATACAAAACCATATGTATGTAGCATACCCATTAGAAGATTCAAAACACAGTAAAGGTGTCAGTGTCGATGTAACGCTTGTCGATCACAAAGGTAAGGAATTGAAAATGCCAACAAAGTTTGATTCCTTTTCAGAAAAAGCGGGTCGTAGCTATACAAAGAACTCTAAAAAGGCCCAACAAAATATGGACTTTTTAACTATGATCATGCTAGAAGCTGGTTTTACATCGATTAGCTCTGAATGGTGGCATTATAATGATACCAATGTCGATTTTCCTACGCTTGATGTTCCTGTAAAATAGGGATTTATACATAAAACCTTCCTTTTGAAAATAATTAAATAATATCAGTTTAAATTTATAAAATCGGGAAAAGATAAGTTGAACTGAAAGAAAGGAAGATGCCATTATGTTCAGTTTCATTTGGTATTTAATCATTGGAGGTATTTTAGGTTGGTTAGGCGGCCTGATACTAGGCAAAGACATTCCAGGTGGTATTATTGGTAATATTATCGCAGGTATTATTGGTGCTTGGATTGGTGGGAAATTACTAGGCTCTTGGGGACCAAAAATAAGCGATTTCTATATATTACCGGCTCTTGTAGGTGCGGTTATTTTAATTGCAGTTATAAGCTTGATTATAAAAGCAATGAGCAAATAATCGGGACGCGAATTCCATTTGGAATTCGCGTTATTTTTTTAAAAGTAGTACAAGCACAATGGGGATGGAGCTAGATCGCTTTTAAAATGGTCTCATTAATTTTGGAGATGATTTCATCAGCTACATTGTGAGCTAATTCTAATTCGGATGTGAAGCCGACGCATGAGCAGTTCATTTCACCGAGCACATAACAATCATTACCAAGTTCATCCGTATCTAAGATAAAGTCTGCGGTCCAGATCAGTGGTAAATCATAGCCGCCTAAACGATCCATAACATCAGGTAATTGATTTAGGAAGGTGTTCACTAGGTCTTTCCAATCTTCAGGCTTATCATATCGATAATTTGCACCAGAGAATAATGTTGCACTAAATGCATCTTCGCTATCTGCAGGTTTTTTGTGTACAACATTTATCGGTTTGTCATGTAACATGAATAAGCGAATTTCGCCTTCTTTAATACGTGGCAGGAATTGCATATCAACGAGCATGCCGTTATCCCCAACAATATATTGTTCGCAGAAATTCATGAAATCACCCAGTTCAAAATATTCCACATGATTATCTTTTGCTTCTGTGCATTTGATTTTTGCGGTAAGAGGAACTTCTGTAGCGTCTGGTGCAAGCTCGTCCATTAATTGGACACGCCAAATGCCTTCACCTGTCGAACCACGATTTTGTTTTAACACACGAATACCATTCGTTAATGATTTTGGAAAAGTATTTTTGAATTCTTCAATTGTATAGTAAGCATACGTATCACTAGGTACAAGAGAAGTATCTGTTAATTTTACTAAAGCATCCTTCGCTCCATAACCAATCATCGCATCAGGATGGGGCATACCGATAATGCCATCTTCGCAAAGCTGGCGTAGCATAGAAAAATAAGCTGATTCATCTTTTAAATTTCCAGGATTAATACGAGAGACATAAGCGATGGCATTTTCCTTTACATAATCTAAAATCTCTTGCTGTTTTGCTATATCAAAGAAAATCACTTCGGCATCTTGACCGCGTTGTTGTAAAGCATGAACCATAGGCATTGTATCTTTTCTATAGCCATCTGGACCTTTGTCGCTACCACCTTGCACTTCAAAAAATATAACTTTCTTTTCCAAAAAAAAATCCTCCTTTGATTAGATTGTCATTCTATTTATAGAATACAATAAAATTGATATCTGTAAATGAAATAAATGTATAAATATTATGAATAAATAATCATTATCACACAAAATATGATCTTTAAAAGAAATATAACATGATATTTTTAATAAAAAAACGATATTTATAGCATTATATAGAATATTCATTTGCATGAATAGGGATGTAGAGGAAGACACGCTTTTAGGGAGATATAAGATGGAGATCATATTGTGAAGAGCATTTATATTTCATATTACAGAAGACTTCGTACTTATTACGTAGAGTAATAGGTTAGGAAGTATTAATAACCGTATTGTATCATTGATGAGTGGATTTAGTCTCGAAAAAAATGGTGTCGAAAAAATATTTTTTTGCCTAATAGTCCTCATTTCTTTGAGCGGTTTAGTATAAATTTTTTTCTATAGTTCATTATAAATTTGAGATGATTTTTATATGCAATATCTCCAAGTATTAACCATATACAGGGGAGATTTTATATAGATACCCGGCAATTGAAATTTATTGCCGGGTTTTATTTTCAGTGAAAAGTAAATTATTTAAATACTATAATATATTTCCATTTAATAAAAATCCTGATGGGAATTGCAACTTTTTCGTATTTAAGCCATTGGCAGAGGATTTAATGCAGGACGGGCGAACTTACGAGCCTCCTCGCTGTGGGGTCTCTCTGGCTCGCTTTCCCGCAGGTAAAGATTGCTCCTGCAGAGCAAAAAGAATTTTCGCTGATTTCTCAAAAGGCTATGTTAATGGATAGTATTGATTTGTTATCCAACTAGTACGCTAAGCACACAAAACGCATGAGCCAACTGCGTGTCTCACAAGGTTTGTTTTCGCGCAATGTGAGCGACGTGCTGGCACGATCACTATTTTTTAAATCTCAACAATCATATTAAATAGCACCTATCAAAAAAGCGGGAAATTCTAAATGGTTCTTAATTAAGGAATATCGTCTCTTTATAAATATATAAACTTGAAAATTAATAGGTCTATGGTATTCTTTTTAGTGGATAAAGAGGAGTGTTTTGCTATGGGGAAACTTAAAAAGTTAAAAATTTCTACTAAATTCAATATTTTGGTTATTGGAATAATTTTATTTTTATCAATCAGTATCGGTTTAGTAGCGAAAAATGAAATTGAAAATGCAATGATAAAAGTTTTTACAGATCGTGTAAACGTGGAATCATCACTCGGCTATAATTGGCTAAATGAGAAATACAAAGGGAATTGGTCGATTAAAAATGGTGAATTATATAAGGGAGATATACAAATCAATAATAACAATGAATTGGTAGATGGCATAAGTGAAATTACAAATGGAGCAGCGACAATTTTCCAAGGTGACACTAGAATTGCGACCAATGTAAAGAAAAATGGACAAAGAGTAATTGGAACACAAGCTGATCCAAAAGTAACGAAGATAGTACTAGAGAAAGGGAAAAGTTATATTGGCAAAGCTAATGTTGTTGGAGAAGATTATTTAACGATGTACAAACCTATAAAAGACCAAGAAGGAAATGTTATTGGTATGTGGTTTGTAGGTTCTAAAATAGAATTTGTGAATAATACCATCCTTTCAATATTAATATCGTTTGGGATTGTTATGGCAATTTGTGGGTTAATAGCAGTAATATGGACTATTTTATTTACACGCAGAATAACAAGACCTATTTTAAAAATAAATAATCAACTTAGAGAGATTGCAGATGGAGAAGGAGATTTAACTAAAGAACTATCAGTTAATTCTCAAGATGAAGTTGGGGAATTAGCCAATTCATTTAACAAAATGCTAAATAATTTACGTACGATGATTCGCCAAATTGGTTTAACTGCTGAACAAATGGCTGGATCATCAGAAGAGCTATCAGCGAGTGCCGACCAAACTGAGCAAGCAACAAACCAAATAGCAACTTCTATTCAAGAAATATCCACAGGAGCTGAGACGCAGGGATATGCATCGATTGAAAGCTCAAGGGTAATGCAAGAACTAACCGAAAATATTCAGCTAGTAGCTAAAACCACTTCGTCAGTATCAGAATCAGCAACGGAAACAAGTAAAGAAGCAGATCATGGAAATGAGTCAATTCAAAATATCATACAACAAATGAATACAATAAATGAATCAGTAGAAAACTCAGCTTCTGTTGTAAAACAATTGGGAGAGCACTCTAAAGAAATTGAAAAAATTACTGAAGTGATAATGGAGATCGCTGATCAAACCAATTTGTTAGCTTTAAATGCAGCAATTGAAGCTGCCCGCGCAGGAGAACATGGAAAAGGTTTTGCAGTTGTTGCCGATGAAGTAAGAAAACTAGCTGAGCAGTCGAAAGAATCAGCGGATCAAATAGCTAGTTTAATTGCCCAAATACAAGATTATACGACACATGCAGTGATTGTAATGGATAAAGGCACTCATGAAGTGGCGGTTGGAATGAATGTTGTTAAGGATACAGGAGAAGGTATCAAAAAAGTTCTAAGTTCAATAGAACAGGTTGCTTCTCAGATTCAAGAGGTTTCAGCTGTATCGGAAGAGATGGCTGCCAGTGTTGAAGAAGCAAATGTTTCTATAGAAGAAATGGCCAATATAGCACAGCTTTCTGCAGACAGTACTCAAAATGTTGCATCTGCATCTGAAGAACAATTAGCTTCTATAGAAGAAGTTGCTACTTCTTCATCCTTATTATCAAAAATGGCAGAAGAGCTTTACCAGCTTACTAAAAAGTTTAAAGTTTAAAGATGTGCAACATAAAAACGGAGATCTTCGAAGTGAGATCTCCGTTTGTTTTATACGTAGAAAACCAAATATACACATGCAACAAATATGACAATTACGATATAAACAAGTTTCTTCCAAGAAGCTTTAATGCCAAATAATCCTAATAGTAGGGCAGTCGTATATATGCCTACACTAAAAAATCCAATAGCGATTCCTGCAAATCCACCAACTAAAAGGCTAACGATAAATACTAAAATGGCAAATACAAAATTACTTGAAATTCGGTTACCGTGGCTTAATTTTATTGGAATTAAATACGTAATTGCATCAATAACTAGCCCAAGCAGTAAACCAGCTAAATACATATAAGTAAACAGATGCACGTATCCTCACCGCTTCCTGAATTTTCTGAATATTACTTCATTATATGAAGGGTTTTTGAGGGAGAACTAGTACAATTGCCTACTTAAAAAGCTCCCAATTTTTTAGAAATCGAGAGCTTTTACTATTTATATCATTGGATGATCTAAAGAATACAACCGTTTATAACGTGTGCTTCTTGAAAGCAATTCTTTATGTGTACCTTTTAAATGGACTTTTCCTTGGTCAATGAAAATCACTTGATCCATTTGATCAACACCTGCTAAATGGTGTGTAATCCAAATGATTGTTTTGCCTTCTAATGCCTTCAAGATTGTATCAATTAAGTTCTTTTCAGTAATCGAATCGAGGCCAACTGTAGGTTCATCAAGAATAACGATCGGTGTATCTTGTAGCAAAACACGTGCTAATGCAATTCGTTGTCTTTCCCCTCCGGAGAAACGTTCGCCAAGTTCCTGCATTCGAGTATTGTATCCATCGGGAAGCGACTCAATGTAATGGTGCATTTGTACTTTTTTCGCTGCTTCAATAACTTCCTCGTCTGTTGCATGAACCTTACCTAAACGGATGTTATTCATGACAGTTGTGTCAAATAAATGAGGCTTTTGTTCCAGTACCCCTACGATAACAGCAATCTCTTCATGAATCTGTGCTGTATCTTCTTCATTCAAACGAACGGAGCCTTCCGTCGGAGTAAGTGCACCTAATATCAATTTGGCTAATGTACTTTTACCTGATCCTGTTTTACCTAAGATTGCGATTTTTTCACCTTGTTGGAACTGTAAAGTAATTTGATGTAAAACATTTTGATTTGTTGCGTCATATTTAAAAGAAACATCATTAAATGTGATCGTTAAAGGTTGATTTTTCAAGTTCATTACTTGCTCTTTTGCAGGTGGTAAGTTTTCAGGGCTAGCTTCTTCAATCACATCTAATCGTTTTAAAGAAGTATCATAATTTGGCAAGTGACTAACAGCATCAGAAACCGGTGCAAAAGCTTCTGCTAATGGGAATACAACCAACACGAAGGCTGCAATCCAGATGTGTGCGAATTCCCCGGCATTCGCACTTGTTCCAGCAAAGGCAATCATCACTAAAGTCACAACAGCAACGACTATTTGAAATAATAAATTACGTCGCCGATTAAAAGAATCCATTTCATATTCCAGTGCATCTTGTTGCTGCTCAATATTTTCATATGCTGTTAAAAATGTTTGTTGTTTACCACTAATTTTCCAATCACTTAATCCCATGACTGCATCAGTAAGGGACGCATATAATTCGCCTCGAAGTGATTTCATTTGAATCATTCGTTTGCGGTTTGCTAATAAAGATACAAGCGGAATAAGCACCACTAGTATAAATAATAGTAAAGCCATCAGTAACGCAAAAGGAATGGAGAAGAAGCCTAAAGCAACAACTGCAATGATGTATAAAATAAAGGCAAAGATACTAGGGAACACCGTTTTTAAATATAAATTTTGTAAATGTTCTATATCATCTGCTAAAACCCCAAGTAAATTCCCAGTTGAAAAGTGATTAGAAAGTGTTAAAGCCTGTGTTTCTAATCTTTGAAATAAACGGACACGCATTTTTGAAAGAATTTTTAAGACAAATGAATGACTGGTTAATTGCTCAGCGTAGTTGAATACAGGACGGAAAATACCAAAAGTACGCACAAGTACAATCGGTACATATACTAATAAAATATTTTCAGGGTGAGTAGCTGATTTTGAAATCAAATAACCTGAAGTAAACATTAATGCACTTGCACAAATAAAGGTCATTGTTCCTAATAAAAAAACGAGCAAAAGTAGTTTTTGGTTTTGTTGTAAATAAGGTTTTACCCATGCATGTTTGAAGATGTTTGATTGTTTTGGCGTCATCATGCTACGCCTCCGTTCCGTGCGTTTGTTGATGAACTAATTTATAGTAGTAGCCTTGTTTTGCAAGGAGTTCTTCGTGTGTTCCTTGTTCGACAATTTCACCGTTATGCATAACAAGAATCACGTCCATATCTATCATCCAGTGAAGACGATGCGTTGCAAAGAAAATTAATCGATTTTCAAATAACGGAAGCATACGTTGTTTGATTTCCCATTCGGTCTCAATATCTAAATGGGCTGTTGGTTCATCAAATAGTAAAATTTTACGAGAATCGTCTAGGAAAGCCCTTGCAAGTGCAATACGTTGTTCTTGACCACCACTTAAAGCTCGGCCAGTTTCACCGATGATTTCATCATATCCATTTGGTAGAGAATCAATCACTTCTGTTAAACCAGCACGTTCACATGCCTTCCTAATTTGCTCATCTGTGGCATCCTTTGTATAAAAGGCGACATTATTACGAACGGTATCATGAAACAAATACGGGTGTTGCGGAATATAGTAAATTTGTTTTTGCCAATCTACATTTGCAAATGAATGGACGGACTTCCCATTTATTTGAATTTCGGCGTTGTTTGCTTCTGCAAAGCCACTTAATGCATTGATGAAAGTAGATTTACCAGAACCACTTGCTCCGATAATACCTACTCTTTGATAGCCTTTTAAGTTAAATGATACTTGATTCAATGAAGGTTTATTTGACCCTTCATGTTGAACAGTCATGTTTTTAATCATGACAGTGGAATGTACATCCCATGTTGAAATGGCTGTAGTGTCTTCTTTAGAAGATGGTCGATTTAATATAGCTGAAATGGCTGTAAATGCGTTTTTTCCATCCAATGTTGCGTGATAATCAGCACCAAAATCACGAATCGGTGCAAAATATTCAGGTGCCAATATTAAAATGATTAACGATGGCAATAACACGAGTGATCCTTTGATTAATCCTAATCCTAAAAATAAAGCAACAATTGCAATCGAAATGCTTGTGAAGAATTCTAGAGCAAATGTTGATAAGAAAGCCACTGCTAATGTTCCCATTGTAGCTTTACGATATTGCTCACTGACATTGCGAATATTACGATCGTATTTTTTACTTAAACCTAAAAAGCGTAAAGTTTGTAAACCACGAAGTGAATCCACAAAGTGATTGGATAATACTTGATAAGATTCGTATTGTTTATCTGCCTTTGCTCTTGCTGCAATACCTAGAAGAATTAGGAAGAAGATTAATATAGGAAGAACGAGCAAGAGAATAAGAGCGGATCTACTATCGATTGTTAAAGTATAGATGAAAATCATGACTGGAATAACAAACATATTCATTACTTTTGGCAGAAATAATTTCATGTATTGTTCAACATTTGAAATCCCTTCTAATGCCATTGTCACCATATTTCCCGTACCTTCTGTTGCAGTTATGTTAGGGCCGAGATGAAATAATTTAGCTGTTAGTTGTTTTCGTAAATCTGAGCCTGTTTTCATTGAAAAACATGTCATATATTTTTCTCTAAAGTAGATCACGATATGTTTCGCAACGAAGCAAACAAAAAATAAAGACATAGGGAGCAGCTGATCAGCCAGCTGCTCCTTATGGAATAAGTTTGTAATTGTCGTCGCTAAATAAATCGCTTGGAGAATAGTGAAGGCACCTAGGAGTACGGCTATCACGAATAAGAACACAAGAGTTCCTTTTATTCCGCTGAGTTTAAATAGCGCTTTGTCAATCATTTATGTCACCTATTTCTTAGGGCTAATACGTTTACGGAATACGTAGTAACTCCAAATTTGATAACCTAATACGAATGGAAGTAATGTACAAGCTACTTTTGTCATTACGGATAATGTGTAATGTCCACTAGCTGCATTTTCGATTGTTAAGTTAAATGATGGATCAATTGAGCTGATCATCACACGTGGGAACAATCCGATAAACAGCATTGCTACAACAAGTGCAATAGCAAGACCTGAGAATGTAAAGGCGAAACCTTCACGACTCTTATTTGCAAATAACATGCCTAAAACGGTTGCTAGTACTGTTAATCCTAATAATACAGGTGTTGCGACAGGACGTACATCAAATAGATCTGTTTGGAAGTAAGTTAATACTGCGAAGATAACTTCTCCTACAAATAATAAGATATACACTTTATTTAAAAGAGAGATTGCTCTTTTGTGAACATCACCAGTTGTGCGTAAACCGATAAATGTTAATCCGTGTACGAGTGCAAGTAATACAACTGCAAGGCCACCAACCAATGAGTAAACATTCACGAAATCAGAGAATGAACCAAATAGGTGCATGTCGCCATCAATCGGCATACCACGTACTAGACTAGTGAATAGCATACCTAGTAAGAAAGGTGCTAAAAGGCTTCCGATAAAGGTTAACCAATGGCAGAGATTTACTCCTTTATCAGTTTTGGCATGATGACTAAATTCGATCCCTACTCCACGGGCAATTAATACAAGTAAAAGGATGACGAATAATGTGTAATATCCAGAGAACATGGTAGCGTACCAGTTAGGGAATGCTGCAAAGAGCGCACCACCTGCTGTAATGAGCCATACCTCGTTAGCGTCCCAGAAAGGTCCAATTGTTCCGAGTAATTGTTCACGTTCATGTTTGTTTCTAGCAAGTAAGCGTGTTGCCATACCAACCCCAAAGTCAAATCCTTCTAGGAAGAAGAATCCGACAAAGAGAACTGCGATTAGTACGAACCATAATGCTTCTAAACTCATTCTTCAAACGCCTCCTTGTCCATCAAATCTACCTTTGTATCTAATTTTTGCTTAAGAATAGCATCTGGGCCTTGTTTTGCTACTCGAGCAACCATCATAATCATGACGACAGCAAGGATAACATAGGCTGTACTAAATGAAATGGTTGAGAATAAGATTTGACCTTTTGAAACGTTTGGTGAAATGGATTGAGCCGTTGTGTAATAACCGAACACAGTCCATGGTTGACGACCAATTTCAGTCATGATCCACCCTGTAGTGTTTGCGATAAAAGGTAATGCAATTGCTCCAATCATTGCGCGTAAGAACCATTTTTTGTTTGCAATTGTTCCGCGATTTGCGAACCATAAACCTAATAATGAAAGAAAAACCATTAAGCCACCGAACCCAGCCATAATACGGAAACTCCAAAATACGGTTTTGACTGGAGGAATGTAGTTGACGTTATCTCCATATAGCTTTTCGTATTTTGCTTGAAGCGTTTTCATACCTTCAACAGAACCATCAAATTCACTATAAGCTAGATAGCTTAATAAGTAAGGAATATTAACTTCCCATTTATTTTCTTTATTTTTTGTATCGATATCTGCTAATAATGTCCAAGCTGCAGGATCGCCTGAGTCATTCCATAGTGCTTCGGAAGCAGCCATTTTCATTGGCTGAGATTCCATTAAATGTTGTGCTTGATCATGGCCTGAAAACATGATACCAAAGCCAGCAATACAAGCAACAACCATTGAGTAGTTAAATGATTTTTTGAAAAATTCGGTATTTCGTTTTTTTAATAAGTTGTAAGCGCTAATTCCGCCTATGATAAAACCACCAGTTGCAAGTGCACCGAAGATTGTATGTGGGAATTCAACTAACAATTGTGGATTCGTTAATAACGCCATAAAGTCTGTTAAAACAGCTTTGCCATTTTGAATTTCAAATCCAACTGGTTCTTGCATGAATGAGTTTGCTGCTAAAATCCAAAGTGCAGACAACATCGTTCCAAATGCCACGAGCCAAGCTGATAAAGCAATAACCCATTTAGGTAATTTATTTCGACCGAACATCCAAACACCGATAAATGTAGATTCCATAAAGAAAGCAAGTAAAGCTTCTACTGCAAGTGGTGCACCAAATACATCCCCCATAAAGCGAGAGTATTCAGACCAGTTCATCCCGAATTGGAATTCTTGTAATATACCAGTTACAACACCAATTGCAAAAGATAGTAGGAATATTTTGCCCCAGTAAAGAGACAAATCTAAGTAAATTTTCTTCTTCTTCCACACATACATCGTTTCAAAGATTGCAACAAAGAAAATCATGCTAATTGAAACTGGAACAAAGAAGAAATGGAAAATAGTTGTAATTGCATATTGAATTCGAGCTAAATCTAAAACTTCCATATATGAACTTCCTCCTAAGTGAAATCGAATAATATTGAACTTCCCTTACAGTATAAGACCTGTTTCTTATTATGGAAGAGCAAAATTAGTACAAAGTGTCACGATATTGTGGTCATATTGTGTCGATTTTGATATATCCATAGTTAACACTATTTGAATAGTGTTAACTACCGGTATTTCAATGGATATTTGTAATAACATATCCTGATTTTGTTAAAAATAGATAGTTTTACTGTAGCCCGATTATGTCCTATTTATATAGAAATACGAATGATTACACATGCTGTCTCAAAATATTCGAAACTGAAAATAATACAGTTGTGAAGAAAGTGTGAAATTAGTAGTGTTTTTGGTTAAAAATGGAGGTGGAAAGCATCAATTAAATTGTTATAAGTTTAGATAATTTTTCACCGTTTCTACTTCTGGAAATATAAAATGAGTTTTTGTATGAGCATATAGCTGCAGTTCGTCAATTATAGTTTCCGCACTTTGGAAAGAAGCAAAATTCATCTTCAACATAAAGTGAAACTTCCATCTGTTACTGATGGTTAGTTGAACCAATCGGGCTTTTACGGGCAGTTATCCCTCACCTATCTTCTTCGCTTCTCTCTCAGCCTTTAGGTGGGTGTGTTACTGACCGTTAATGCGGGATAAAACAAGCATCTCCTGCAATACGATAACAGAAATCTACATTCGAATAGCTCTGGATTAGCAGTATAAAAATAGTAATAACGATTATTTTTAATTGTCGCTTCAACAATACATTGAATGGAGTAGCCAAGAACATTGTCATTAATTTGTGTTGTATATTACATAAGAAGGTTGAGTTTGATAAGAAATAATTATATTAAATCATAATATATATAACGTTTACTTATAATTCTTTTATTGTAAAATTAACCTATCACCTATTTCACGAGGAGGTATAGTATGGCAATCGATTTTCATAGTCAAGATAATCGTTTTTCCTATTCTTCAAGAAATGCAAATGTAAGTTGGATCCAAAGGATTAATGAAATTTGTGAAGTGAAAGGTAAAACAGTTTTAG
>DATMJF010000146.1:0-3083 GCA_035554455.1 Rummeliibacillus sp. | reverse complement strand
TTTTCATCATTTTTTGATGTGCCTTGTGGTTGCATACCTTGCAATTGTTCATTGTTAAGACCTGTAGCATTTACAAAGTGGTAATCCTTTAAGCCTAGTTCTTTAGCTTTTTTGTTCATTAATGTTAAAAACTCAGTTTCAGATCCTGCGATTGTTTCAGCGATTGCAATTGTTGCTGCATTTGCAGAGTAAATTGCCATTGCTTCATATAACTCTTTGATTGTATATTCGCCGTCTGCACGTAGTGGAACATTACTTAATGCACGATCTTGTGAGATTTTATAGGCATATTCTGAGACTTTATACTTTTGGTCCCATTTTATTTTACCAGCATTAATCGCGTCTAACAGAATGTACTCTGTCATCATTTTTGACATACTTGCTATTCCTAGAGCTTGATCAGCATTTTTTTCATACAAGATTTTACCTGAATCAGCATCTATTAAAATAGCACCTTTAACATGTAAACCTAGATTATCTTTAGCACTTGCTGTATTTCCTGCAGGAATAGTTGCAATCATGCTAAACATAAGTGCAACAGCTATCACGATACTAAAAATTTTGCTTTTTCTTGATGTCTTCACCATTCTACCTCCGTTTATGTATAGACTTGTCTCGCTCATTTTAACACAGAATAAGGGAGTTCAACCATGGGATATAAAAAACACCCTTTCCGCTTCATAAATTGATGCGAAAAGGGTGCTAAAGATGCAATCTTATGCTAGTGAATAATTTGGTGCTTCTTTCGTAATTTGTACATCATGTGGATGGCTTTCCTTTAAGCCAGCTCCAGTCATACGTACAAATTGTGCATTTTCACGCAAATCATGAAGATCTTTTGTTCCGCAGTAGCCCATCCCTGCACGAACACCACCAAGTAATTGATGAATTGTATCAGCTAAAGGTCCTTTGTATGGAAGACGTCCTTCAATACCTTCTGGGACAAGTTTCTTTGCATCTTGTTGGAAGTAGCGATCTTTTGAACCGTTTTCCATTGCTGCAACTGAACCCATACCGCGATATACTTTGAAACGACGTCCTTGGAAAATTTCTGTTTCTCCAGGAGATTCAGAAGTACCTGCCAGCAAGCTTCCTAACATAACAGTATGTCCACCAGCTGCTAGGGCTTTCACTATATCGCCTGAGTATTTAATACCACCGTCAGCAATAATTGTTTTACCTTGGCGACGAGCTTCTGTAGCACAATCATATATAGCTGTGATTTGTGGTACACCTACGCCAGCTACAACGCGAGTAGTACAAATAGAACCAGGTCCAATACCAACTTTCACTATGTCTGCACCAGCTTCGTATAAAGCTTTAGTAGCTTCAGCTGTTGCTACATTTCCTGCAATAATAGTTAAGTCAGGGAATGAGTTGCGGATATTTCTCACTTGCTCTAGTACGCCTTGTGAGTGGCCGTGAGCTGTATCAATAACGATTACATCAACTTGTGCTTCAACTAATTTTTGTATACGATGCATTGAATCTTTTGTTACACCTACAGCAGCACCTACAAGTAAACGTCCAAGTTCATCTTTTGCCGCGTTTGGATATTCCATTACTTTTTCAATGTCTTTAATAGTGATTAATCCTGTCAAAACACCGTCTTCGTCAACAATAGGAAGTTTTTCAATCTTGTATTGTTGAAGCATTTTTTCAGCTTCATCTAATGTTGTCCCAACAGGAGCTGTGATTAAGTCTTCTTTTGTCATCACATCATCAATCTTAATAGAGTAGTCTTGAACAAAACGTAAATCACGGTTTGTAATAATACCTACTAATTTTTGATCTTCCATATTGTTCACAATTGGAACACCTGAAATTCTATATTTACCCATTAGATGTTCTGCATCAAATACCTGATGAGAAGGTGTTAAGAAAAACGGATTCGTAATTACACCATTTTCAGATCGTTTAACTTTTTCAACTTGTTCAGCTTGTTCTTCGATACTCATATTTTTATGAATAATACCTAAGCCACCTTGACGTGCCATTGCAATAGCCATCGGTGCTTCAGTTACTGTATCCATACCAGCACTAATAACAGGAATATTTAATTTAATCTTTGGTGTTAAATTAACTGATAAGTTCACTTCTTTCGGTAATACTTCAGAATGTGCTGGTACAAGCAGTACATCATCAAATGTTAAACCTTCTTTGGCAAATTTCGTTTCCCACATTTCTTGAACTCCTCCTATAGAAAATATATTAATTGTAAGATTAACAACGGAAACGTTTACTTGTCAAGGAATCTGGAATAAGTAAGATTATTTAGATTTTTCTTTACAATAAGGTTTTTATATCATTTTCTATTTTAAATGGGGATGTTTGTGGAGCATATCTTGATACAACATGACCATTTGAATCAACTAAGAACTTAGTAAAATTCCATTTAATAGTTTCCGTTAATAGTCCTTTCTTTTCTGAAATCAGGAATTTAAACAATGGCGAGGCATTTTCACCTTTTACATCTATTTTAGCAAACATAGGAAATTGAACGTCATAATTCTTTTGGCAATAAGATAAAGTCTCATGAATATTAGCAAATTCTTGATTATTAAATTGGCTACAAGGGAAACCTAGGATTGTAAATCCCTGATTTTTATACTTCTCGTAGAGTTCTTGCAATTCTTTAAATTGTGGTGTGAATCCACATTTACTAGCTGTATTGACGATCAGCAACGGTTGTCCTTCATATTGTTTCAATGATTGCTGCTCTCCATTAATTGCCTGTACTGTAAAATGGTAAATAGTTTCCACTTCCAGGACCCCTTTCTTTTAAATTATTATTTTCTCTATTATCACTGTATTCTTTTAGAGCTTTCTCTACAACTAAAAGCATCTTACAAAATATATTCATTGATCGAGGATAACAAATCGTAAATACTTAAAAATAAGCAAAAGAAAAAGCACAACTGAATAATCAGTTGTGCTTTAAGTGTGCCTAGCAACGTCCTACTCTCGCAGGGGGACAGCCCCCAACTACCATTGGCGCTAAAGAGCTTAACTTCTGTGTTCGGCATGGGAACAGGTGTGACCTCTTTGCCATCATTACTAGACTATTGAGATTGTTCTCTCAA
>DATMJF010000145.1:0-2329 GCA_035554455.1 Rummeliibacillus sp. | reverse complement strand
ATCCCTAAATAAGCTGCTACTTGCCCACCGAGAATTGAACCTCCAAATACCCCCAAATAACCCGCAGACATACTAAAACCAAAAACTCTGCCAGTAAGAGCCTCTGGTGTGATTTTCTTGAGCAAGGTATTAGCAGATGGCATCAAACCTGCCGTTGCTAATCCCAATAAAAATCGGAGTGCCATTAGCTGCCAAGGGTTCGTCACAAAAGCTTGTGGTATGAAAAGGATTCCCGCGATAATAAGAGCCGCTAATATGACTTTCTGTGCCCCTATTTTATCAGCTATATATCCAAGTCGTGGGGCTGCAATTATACTTGCTAAACCCGAGGCGGAGAATGCCAAACCAGCTAACAGGGCAATATGGCTATTATTATGTGTTAACTGTGTAACATATACAGTTATGATTGGTTCAACAGAATATAATGCAAGCGTTATAACAAAAAAGGTTACAAATAATGTAATGGTTAAACTCTTTTCTGGAACAATACGCCATGTCTCTTTAGCGCTAAGTACCTTTTTATCCCCACGAGTAAAAGATTCCTTTACAAATAAGGCAGTTGTTATAAATGCAACCAGCATCAATGTACCTGTTATAAAAAATACATTTTGCAAACCAAAGTTCTCTTCCATAAAACCACCTATTATTGGCCCAAGTAGAGAACCTGCAATATTTGCTGTTGAAAGTGTACCTAACGCCCATCCTGCATGCTCCTGATCCGTTTGAGTAGCGATCAATGTAGTACAAGCTGTACTATATCCTGTAATCACGCCCTGCAAAACTCTGAGCAAAATCAGTACATATACATTTTGAGCAAACCCCATACAACCAATAACTACTGCCATACCAAGGCTTGCTCTTAAAAGCATTGGCTTGCGTCCATATTTATCAGCAGCATGCCCCCAAATAGGTGAGAAAATTGCTGATATGACGTAAGTAACACCAAAAGCAATTCCTGAATACTGAGCAATTAATGCTGTATCTTGAATGCCTAGATGTCTTATATAAAGAGGTAATACGGGCGCAATCTGACTCATTCCCACACCTGATACAAACATTCCAAACCAGCAAACTAGTAAATTCCTCTTCCAAATTTGCAAAAAATAAGCCTTCCCTCTGCTTATGATTCAATTATTGCCATATGAAAATGAACAATAACAACCTCATTCTAGCGAAAGGAATGGCTTTATAACATGCATAATATTAAACTCCATGGACATTTTTGCTATTAAATTCTGATGGACTGACCCCTTCCATTTTTTTAAAAATCCTACTGAAATAAAATTCATCTGTAAATCCAAGTGCTTGCGCTACTTCCTTCACTTTATGATTTCCCTCAATCATAAGTTCTTTCGCTTTATCCATTTTGATTTTATTAAAATAACCGATTACTGAGTACCCCGTAGTATCTTTAAAAATCCTGGATAGATAGGTTGACGACAACTGTACCACCTCAGCCAAATCAGTTAGGGTTACCTTAGTATTAACATTTTGATGCATGTAGTGTATAACCTTTTCCACTTTTAAGGATGTTGAATAATTCTTATTTTGCTTTTTTATATTTTGATAAATGGCAATGAACAATTGTTGAAGGAGCGTTTTAGTGATAAATTCATAACCCGGTAATTTTGAATTCCAGCTGTCAACCAATTTCTTAAATAGATCACTGATCTGATAATAATCTTTTAATACTTGTACAAATTGAAGTGGCAACATATCTGTGTTGTTTTGAATATCCCATTTACTATCATTAAAATTTATACTCGCATAGCTAAAATGGATGGTTTGAATATCTACTGGTTCTTCATCATCAATTTCAAAAAAGTGCTGAACATTAGGACAAATATAAATCAGCATACCCCCTTTAATCGGATATCTCTTCCCATTAATCGTAAAACTACCCTTTCCCTCAGTAAAAAATGCCAATTCATGATGCTGAAGGGTTCTGGTAACCTTCTTTGATTTTTTCCCAGGTACATTAGATTTCCTAAAATTACAGTAATGAATATGAAAATAAAGTTTACTAAAAATCATGTTTCCTCCGTTATTTCTTATGATTCATAACAAATGTGAAGTTTCTACATCGATTTATTTTTTGTGCCAACACATTCCATGAATCTTCCATTATTCATAATTTGAACTTGTAAATTCTATAAACAATTGTGCTGATGCACTTAAGGTTGTATCTGCCTTCCAAGCTAGTCCTACTTCACGCACGCAATCAATATCCGAAATTTCAAAACGATGTACCGGTAAAGCTTCTAAACCTGAATAGTAGGGTAAAATGCCAACGCCTAAGTTTGCCGAAATAAGGCCCGCAATCGTTGGC
>DATMJF010000144.1:0-2179 GCA_035554455.1 Rummeliibacillus sp. | reverse complement strand
GTGTTCCAATTCACTTGGTTCCCGATTACTTTAATAGGCTTATTCACAAGCAAGAATAAAGCTTGGCACCATACAGTCCATACACGTTCTATTCGATTTGAGGATATGAAGGAATGAAGATTTGGATTAAGTAGTTTTTCTAGATAACAGCGGGAGGGCATGTGGTGGTTTTATTCGCTTTCTTAAGGGGTTTATTCGCTCTTCCAACAGATTTATTCGCTTTCTCTAGTACTTTATTCGCTCTTTTTGGAATTGTATTCGCCCTCTTAGCATTTTAAGTCCTCGAAATCGATTAGAGAAACTGTGAGGCAATAGAAGATGTGAAACGAAAAATGGAGTTAGATTAATGATTACAATCTTTATCGTAGCCGATAGAATTCAAAAAAGATGCTGCCTGCAAAATACAGAACAGCATCTTCTTTACTTTGGTGAAAAATAGCTTTTTATATCATCCTAACGCAGATCCTATGGTAAATATCTACCGTATCTCCCAATAATATAGCTGCTTCTTTTAAAACATCATATACTTCTTTATATTTTAAGATGGTAATAGAATCATTGTTTGTAAAGAGCTCTGCTAGTCCAGAAATATAGATATCTTCCATCGATTGTTGAGCTATTCTAATTTCTGCAATTCTGCTTTGGCATTCACCAGGTTTTTTCTCCAAAATTAATATTGCGTCACTAAGTTCTAACGCGCCCTGACTTAATAAGTTAGTCATTCCTAAGATTGTAGAGTCAGCTTCGATGTTTAAAGCCTTAATGGTCTTAAATATAGATATGGAGCAGTCACTAATTTTGTTCATCGCAACAGAAATGGAATAAAGATCTTGCCTGTCAAAGGGAGTTGCAAATGCCTCTACAAGGTCATGCTCAAGCTGAAAACGTATGTGATCAGCCTCTTTTTTCTTATTAAGTAAATCATCAGATTCACCTTTGTCCTTAATCCAATTGTCCAAAGAATCAATGATTTCATAATTTGTTTTACTCTGATTCAAAAGCATGGAATAGAAATCATACTTTTTAGGGAATATTTTATCCAAAAAATTATTATCACTCATTAAAAAATCCTCCCATTCATTAAAAAGTAGACAATAGCAGCAGCTATGGCAGAACATGGCATGGTGATAAACCAAGCTGTAACGATTTCTTTACCAATGTTCCAGTTTACCATTCGATATTCGTCTGCTGAACCAACCCCCATAATACCACCGACAACCACATGTGTTGTAGAAACGGGTGCACCAGTAAAAGTAGCGAGTAGGATTGAAGTTCCTGAAGAGAGCATTGAATTCAAGCTATGAATTGGTCTGAGATCATATATTTTGTTTCCAATCGTCTTCATGATTTTCCATCCACCTAAAGCAGTACCGATGAACATAACCAAGCCCACTGCTAATTTAATAAAAAGTGGAACACCATGTGAATTCACGATCCCGGCAGATATAAGTGCCAGTGAAATCAGCCCGGTTATTTTCTGAGAATCATTTGATCCGTGGCTAAATGCCAGAGCAGCCGCCACAATCCATTGCAACTTGTTGATCGTACCATTAATGCTGAATTTAGCATTTCTTAACAGCAGAGCAGATATTTTTTGAATCACAAATGCAATGACGAAACCCAGGACAGGGGAAAGAATCAGTGAAACGATCACTTTCATAATCCCTACTAACTGGTGATTACCTGAAAAGAGCTCCGAAACTCCCCATAAAATGCTGTTAGGCCCATTTGCAATCCACGCAGCTCCAACAAGGCCTCCAATAAGAGCATGGGTGGAACTGGATGGAATCCCGATTTTCCAAGTAATGAGATTCCAAACTACCGCACCGAAAATGGATGCGATTAATATATGTATAAGATGAATCCCCGGAGAGATTTTAACGATTGCCGAAACAGTATCAGCAACTTGATTTCCACTAAAAAGAACCCCTAGCGTTCCAAAAATCGCAACGATCAGCACCGCTTGAACTGGACTAGCAGCTTTGCAAGCAATCATCGTAGCAACAACGGAACTCGCATCATGCAATCCATTCGTCAGCGTAAAAATCAATGCAATAATAATCACAACAGCCAACAACCAATAGATTCCTGTTAACATCAATGCTCCCTCCTTTTTTTATATATTTACATTATACTAATCAAACTGTGTGAAAATAAATAAGAATCTTTGATCGTTCTT
>DATMJF010000143.1:0-15200 GCA_035554455.1 Rummeliibacillus sp. | reverse complement strand
CCTGATTTTAGATGTCCCATCATTTTTTCAAAATCTTGAATAACGGTTTTTACCATCTGTTCTGCCGTTTCACTGCCAACAGCTTCCTTAATTTCTGATATTTCAAGATGTTCCTTTAAAGTTGCTACAGGTTGTCCATTCAGAGACAAAATCCGCTCAGCAATATTATCTAAATGCTCCGCTGCCTCATTATAAAGTTCTTCAAATTTCACGTGTAGTGTAAAAAACGATGGTCCCTTTACATACCAATGAAAGTTATGTAATTTCGTGTATAAAACAGACCATGATGCAACAAGTTGATTTAATTCGTTTTGTAATTTCGACATAATAATGCACGCTCCTATTCAATTTAATAGCACTATGCTTCTACTATTCCTCAAATTGAGGAGAGCTAAACATTCTATATGCATTATGATAAAAAATTCGATTAAATCATTTACTTGCATTAATGGCACTTTGGTTATCATAGAGTAATAATTAAAATAACAATTTCAACAAAAAGGAGCATTGCTTAAAATGGTTTATATTTTACAAGTAGACTTTAAATTGGATGGTCCATTCGGCCAAGAAATGTCGAAAGAATTTGAAGGTCTTGCAAGTAGTATCAATGATGAAGATGGCGTGATTTGGAAGATTTGGACTGAGGATGCTGGAGCAAAAGAAGCTGGAGGCATCTATCTATTTGACACAAAAGAAAATGCAGAAAAGTATCTTAAAATGCATTCAGAACGTCTCACAGGCTTTGGAATTACCGATATCCGAGGTAAACTCTTCGAAGTGAATGAAATACTAACGAATATTAACCACGGTCCAATCAAATGATAAAATGAACTAGCTCTTGCTGATAGCAAGAGCTTTTAATTTCTAGAATTAAATAAAACACTATTAATAACATATGTCTTATTTGATGATTACCTCAAATTAAATAAACATCTCAAAAACCCCGATAAAAATAAGCATTATTCC
The DNA here is from genome assembly GCA_035554455.1 of Rummeliibacillus sp. GTDB lineage: Bacteria > Bacillota > Bacilli > Bacillales_A > Planococcaceae > Rummeliibacillus. Next base: position 14,234 of record DATMJF010000143.1, on the reverse strand, counting down.
TGAAATGGCTGTTGAATATTTTCCTATAAACGTCTTTGAAAGCAGAAGTCCAAAATGACCACCTATTGCAAATGTCAAAATAGAGAAAAAGCCAATAGAAATCACAGTCCAAATAGCTGAAATTCCATTTGCACCGATGGCTATTCCACTAGCCAAGCAGTTTATAGATAAAATTAATCCTAAAACAATCGCTTCTCTAATGGAAATGATATTGTTACGATCCTTATCTATTGCTTCTAAATTTTCAACAGACTTTGCACAAGAAAACTTATTCCACAAAATCGTATATACACCTATTGCACATAACAAAAGACTCCCTACAACATTTGCTTTGTGTGGTGTGATATAGTCAATCATTGCACTCCCTATCATCACGGATAAATAAGTAACAATCATCGATACAATGGCAATTGTAATATTTGAAGCAAAAGGTATCTTCGTTTTTTTCACACCATATGCAAGTCCAATACCTAGATTATCCAAATTCGCTGCCATTCCAATCAAAATAATTGTGATCCAATGCATAAAATCCTCCCTGCACAAATCAAGATGTTCTTTTCATCATATGCATGAAGGATTTTTTTGCTCTTTTACGTATTTCCTGCTAAAAAAAGAACTTAGAAAGTGAATTTTTCTAAACCCTTTTGTACTATTTAAGCAAGCAAATATCTCGAACCCACCATATACACAACATATATTCCCAAGGCTATTAATACGGCTTGACCTGGTTTTACCCAGTTGGTCAATAAATAAATGCCACTAATAAGTACGACCATGCCAATTGCTCCTGCAATCCCATTACGTTGTGTTATGTGGAAATTTTCTGTTGTCATATTATGAACTTGTAAATTTAAATTTATTAAAGTCAATATTGGTAGAAGTGTAATGACACCTGATAAAAACAAATACTTCGATTTGCTCAACATTGCAGCAAGCATCATGACAGTACCACCAATTATAAATTGTATTACATATCCCACGGCTCTAGCTCCTAACAACAATTATTGATTTGTTGCCATTGTAATGGTATTTTTGTCATAAGTAAATTAAATGTTTTGCATAGCAACTATAGAAAAATTTTATAGATGGTGATAATGATATGTCAATTAATAAAATAAAGGCATTTGTAACAGCTGTAGAATGTGGAAGTTTAACGAAAGCTGCAGAAATACTGGATTATACGCAACCTAGTATTAGTCATATGATTAGTAGCTTAGAGGATGAGTATGGATTTACTTTATTAATTAGAGGGAAATCTGGGGTAACACCTACAGATAATGGGCTCGTATTATTGCCAATTATGCATGATATGCTGAGACGCGCTCAACTTTTAGCAGAAACAGTAAACGAAATTAATGGAATGGAAATTGGGAGAATTCGAATTGGGGCTTATACAAGCGTTTGTGTTCACTGGATGCCTACTGTATTAAGTCTATTTAACGAGCGATTTCCTAAAATTCAAATCCAACTATATGAAGGAAATTCACAAGAAATAAAGCAGTGGCTTGAAAATGGGAAGGTTGACTTTGGTATTGGAACAACACAAGTTAATCATAATCCTAATTTTATACCTTTGAAGGAAGATCGAATGTTAGCCATATTACCGAACAATCATCCTTTAGCAAGTCTTGATTCAATAGAACTTCAAGCTTTTACTACCGAACCATGTATCATGCCTTATGAGGATTCCCACCACGATGTTCAATTTATCTTTAAAAAAGAAAAAATCTCCCCCCATATCGCTTTTCAAATCCGTGGTGATGAAGCAATTATTGCAATGGTAAAAAAAGGTCTTGGCATTAGTTTGCTATCCGAATTGCTCATTAAGGAACATCTACCAGAGCTTTGTGCAAAACCAATTGAAGGAAACTATATGCGAACAATTGGTATTCTAACTAATTCATCTGCTCAAAACCTATCCCCTTCAAGTAAAAAATTCATCCCATTTTTACAGAACTGGGTGCAGAAGAATGGATAAAATAGACAAAAGGATATGTGCTCTATTAAAGAGCCATATCCTCTCATCCCTATTAGCTAGAAATTTCTTCTTTATTATTCTCAACTGTTTTGTTTTTTTCAAACTGATACTTTACTGAGAAAATTACACTTACCGCAATGAGTACATAAGAGATTTCTATAATTGCACAAAATCGTATAAAGAAGACTAGTGTTGGCTGAATTAAGTTCTCTGCAGAGGTTATAAATATTGGGATATATAATAACCAAGTAAACAACGTGAGGAACCTTTGAATGTCACGATTCATCTGAGGATATTTAGATTTAACCATTATTAAGCAAATGTATTTTACTGCCATTAAAAATAGAATTGCTAATATCGTAGCTATACTAATTTGTTGAGTTTTTATAGATGTAATGAGTAAAATAGCCACTCCTGTAACAAGTACATATAAGATGTCTCTAATTTTGTATGATCCTTTTCTATTGATATAACTCCCTCCTAGATATTAGGCATATTTTCTGTTAAGACATTAGCAGTCGCTGCAAGAATCCTTGTCCAAACAATATGAATATTTTCCCTTACTATAGATGTATGGGCTAAACATAAATCATATGACTACTATTTCTACTAAACCACAGTCTTGCACGAATACTTCAAGAAAAACATACTAAAAATTGACAACATTTATACGATTTATTTCTAAAAGATGCTAGGATACTAAATAATTAGTTCGATTATTTATTTGGCCATATTTTCAACAACCATTGCTTATCTTTTTCAAAATGCAGCAAACCAATATCACTGCAACTAATGCAGCAATTATTCTATCAACAGAATCTTTTTTTGGCAGGTTGTTGTCGGTATTATTTTTGCATGAAGTATTATCAACTTGTATGGTGATGGGTGCGGTGTTAATTATGGGGGCCATCCTAATTGCAGAAGTGAAGCCAAGCCTGCACATCCTAAAAGCGCATTATGAATAGTACAAGATAGTAGCCTACTTAATTAATTAAATTTACATCGATTATCTATCAATAATGGAGTTCAAATATTTCCAGGGAAATATTGATTTCCCTGTGTTTCTCTAAAATTCGACTGACGTATTCCTAAGAATGCATTTTATTGTTCATTTATCGATAAAAAGCCACCAATAATAATTGACATTATTGGTGGCTAAAATTTTTTATACTTTTCAAGTTAAAAAGTATTCTTTTATAGTAATTCTTGCAATTTGCGGCGTAATAGTTTATTTGCTCCGTTACGTGGTAACTCTTTCACAATGTGAATTTGCTTTGGGATTTTATAGGCTGCCAAATGTTTTTTACAAAATGCAATGAGCTCATCAGATTCTACATTATTTTGCAAGACGACAAATGCATTCGGTACTTGACCCCATTTATCATCATCTACGCCACAAACCCCCGCTTCACGAACACATTGGTGGGATGTTAAGACGTTTTCAATTTCTGCAGGGTAAATATTCTCCCCACCAGAAATAATTAAGTCCGAACGACGATCAACCACAAATAGGTACCCTTCGTCGTCCAGATAGCCGATATCGCCACTATGTAGCCAACCATTTTCTTGAGAAGGCTTGTCTGCAAAACGACCGACATATCCCGGAGTCACATGTTCCCCACGTATTAATATTTCACCCTGGTCAAATGGCTTTTTAGCATCTGCAATTTGAATTTGATTGAAAAATAGAGGCTTTCCTGCTGAACCAATTTTTCTTAGTGCATCTTCACTTGATAATGTTGCGGTTTGAGATGAAGTTTCAGTCATTCCGTATGTTTGCGAAACCTGTATTCCTCGTTCAATTGCTCGTTTTAAATAATCAGTAGGTACAGGGCCACCACCAGCAAGCATTGTCAAAAAACGTTTAGACACTTGTTGATTACGTTTTTCGAGCTCTGATAAAATACGTTCTAATGTTACAGCAACAACTGACATACGTGTTACAGAGCCTTCCACGAGTTGATTTACGACCTTTTCAACATCAAATTTACGATATAAATCTAGACGAACTCCATGCAAAAGGCATTTACATAACATAGAAAATCCACTGATATGGAATAGTGGTACAGTGCAAAGCCATGCATCATTTTCTACTAAGCCTGTGTTATACAATGAGGAGGTTGCAACCGATACATGATTGCCGATTGTTTGACGTACCCCTTTTGGAAATCCTGTTGTACCAGAAGTATACATAATTGTCATTGTATCTTCTTCAGCCCATTCAACTGCTGATGTGAAATCAGTAGGGGGTGTTTGCTCTACTTCTGAAAATGAGTGAATACGAATAGCTGTCTCAGGTAACTTTCTAACTAAATCATCTTCAGCTATTATCGCACCAACTTCAGCATCCTCAATTTGATAGGCTAATTCTGTTTTGCTTAAACGTAAATTTAATAACACCATTTCACATTGTAAATGCATGCAACCACAGATCATGAAAATAATTTGTGGCGTTGATGTCGCATAAATGGCAACTCGATCATGTGGCTTAATACCAAGTGATACTAATTTACTTGCTTGTTGTAAAGCAAGCTCATTTATTTCTTTATATGTCCACGATTGTCCTTCAAAACGTACTGCTATACGCTCTGGAGTCAAAGTTGAACGTTGGATAATCCAGTTTGGAATCATATTTGTCACCCTTATATTAAAATTCATCACTTTTATCTTATCATTAACCTATTAGAAAATGAAAAAACCCGTACCACGAATGTGATACGAGCTAAATGGAAGTAAGATTATTTATTGTTATTTAGAGCTTTTGCAATTTGAGCACCAATTAAAGCGTTATTTTTCACAAGAGCAATATTGGCTTCAAGGCTTGTACCTTTTGTTAATTCTTTTACTTTACCAAGTAAGAATGGTGTCACTTCTTTACCATGAATATGATTTGCTTCAGCTTCTGCTAAAGCTTTTGCAATAATATTTGTGATAAAGTCATGATCCATTGCATCTTTTTCAGGAATTGGATTGGCTATCACGGCACCACCTTTAAGATTTAGATTCCATTTTGTACGAAGCATATCTGCTACTTCTTCTGGTGTATCTAAACGGAAGTTCACATCAAAGCCACTTTGACGAGTGTAGAATGCTGGAAGTTCGTTTGTACCGTAACCAACGACTGGAACACCTTTTGTTTCAAGATATTCTAAAGTTAATCCGATATCTAAGATTGATTTGGCTCCTGCACATACAACGCCAACGTTAGTTGTAGCAAGTTCTTCTAAATCTGCAGAAATATCCATAGTAGTTTCTGCACCACGGTGAACGCCTCCGATACCACCTGTAACGAATAATTCAATATCTGCAAGCTCAGCTGCAATCATTGTTGCTGCTACTGTTGTGGCACCAATTTGTTTTGTTGCAAGTAAGTAACCGATATCTCGACGTGATGCCTTTGCTACATGATCAGCATTCCCAAACATTTCTAATTCTTCATCTGATAAACCGATTTTAATCTTACCATCGATTAAAGCAATTGTTGCTGGTACACAGCCATTATCTCGAATAATTTGTTCAACTTCGCGTGCTGTTTGTACATTTTGTGGAAAAGGCATTCCGTGTGAGATAATTGTAGATTCAAGTGCTACGATTGGTAGTCCTAGTTCTTTTCCTTTTTGTACTTCTTCTGATAACTCGATATATTGTTGCATTGCTTAATCCTCCAATTCTTTTTTTAATAAATCTTCTGTAAGTTCTGGTCTTACAGTATGTGGAGATTCTAATGTGCGTTTCGCATTCATTAAACCGGCTTGTACTGCTTGTTCAATTGGCATATTAGCTAGCCAACTATGAATAACCGCTGATACAAAGGCATCACCAGAGCCAGTAACATCTTTTATATCTTCTACTGGTTTTGCATTATAGTGTGTAGGCTTTAGATCTTTACTTGCTACATAAACGCCTTTAGCCCCTGCGGTTATGATGACATTTTCCGCACCAAGTTCCATAATCTCAGGTAATGCTTGTAAGTAATCCGCTGCAGTTTGAATTTTCTTATGTAGTAATGTTTCAGCTTCATCAGTATTACATATGAACCAAGTAACCCCCTGTAATGTATCAGGTAAGCGATCCATTTTAGGGGACGATACTGGCACAATTACTATTGGGACATCTCTAGCAATCGCAAATTGTTGGACATACTCTACTGTTTCTCTCGGGCAGTTTAAGTCGACGATTATGCAAGGAGCTGTAGATAGTAACATATCGTGCTTCATTAATATAATGGGCTTTAGCTCTTCGTAAACATCCATATTCGCTGTTGCTAAAATCAATTCTCCTGATTCATCCATAATCGCTGAGTATGACCCTGTTGAAAAATCTTGAAGTTGCTCGACTTCTTTTAGATTAATAAAAGCTTCTGACGCAGTCACTATCGCTTGCCAGTCAGTATCCTTGCCTGCAGTAGTAATTAAGCTAACTTTATTGTTCAAACGACCAAGATTTTCAGCGATGTTACGGGCAACTCCGCCTACACTTTGCATAGAAGAAACCGGATTTGATGTACCAAATTGTACTGGACCTCGAATATGGAATTTACGGTCAATATTTGCACCACCAATACAAACAATGTAATTTTCCTCCGGTAATATATATGCACGCCCTACAATCTTTCCTTGCTTTACTAATCCTGAAATAAGATTTGCTAAGGCTGGACGTGACATTTTTAACTTCTCAGCCATTTCTTGCTGAGACATAAATGGATTACTACGAATTAATTGTATTAATGCTTGTTCTCTATCCGTCATATCATCGCCCCCTTTATTACTTTTGTTTAAATTATAAACTTTTGTTTAATCAGTGTCAAAATATTTTTGGCTAATTATTTTACAACAGAATCAATTTCATAAATGATTTTCTAGTCAAAAAATACAACATTGTATCCTTAATTTGCATAGATGATAAGCTCTTCATTTCCGCTACAGACGGACGCTTTCCGCGGGCAAGCATCAGATGTTTTTCTGCATCGAAAGTGTAACGGCAGATGCAAGCCTCCTCCTCACTACGTTCGTGCGGGGTCTTGATTGGCTTGCTTTTCCCGCAGGACTATGAATGAACCTCACTGAATTAACATCGCACGAAGGAAATGCGAATGCATTTTCGAGGACTCGCCGTCTTTCGCTCCATCATTAAATTCCATAAGATATAGAGTAAACAAAGTCCAGTCAAAAGTAATATGTTCGTTTTTTTCAGTTAAACATCGAATTATGAAATTGATTCAACGATCTATTATTTATGATTTCAAAATTGGATTCCACAAAGAAATCTATTTTGTTCATAAAAAAAATCTACTCCCTATTTAAAGAGAGTAGATTTATGTTTATAAATATTTTAGAGGTTAACAAGCCTCTTACGTTTAAGTTTATGGGAAACGTGGGAATTGACCGAAGTCTGGTTTACGTTTTTCTTTGAATGCGTCGCGGCCTTCTTTTGCTTCATCAGTTGTGTAGTAAAGTAAAGTTGCGTCACCGCCTAGTTGTTGTAAACCAGCAAGACCATCTGTATCTGCGTTGAATGATGCTTTTAAGAAGCGTAATGCTGTTGGTGATTTTTCTAGCATTTCTTCACACCATTGAACGGTTTCGTCTTCAAGTTGTTCATAAGGAACAACAGTGTTTACAAGGCCCATGTCTAGTGCTTCTTGTGCGTTATATTGACGGCATAGGTACCAGATTTCACGAGCTTTTTTGTGACCTACGATACGCGCTAAATAGCCAGCACCGTAACCAGCATCAAATGAACCAACATTTGGTCCAGTTTGTCCAAAGCGAGCATTATCAGCAGCGATTGTTAAGTCACATACGATATGTAGTACATGTCCACCACCGATTGCATAACCTGCAACCATTGCTACTACTGGTTTTGGAATTTTGCGGATTAACGTTTGTAAATCAAGTACATTTAAGCGAGGGATATTATCTTCACCAACATAACCACCGTTACCGCGTACTTTTTGGTCTCCGCCTGAGCAGAATGCTTTTTCACCTTCACCTGTTAAAATGATTGCACCAATTTTAGCATCATCGCGAGCACGAGTGAATGCATCAATCATTTCTGCAGTTGTTTTTGGGCGGAATGCATTTCTTACTTCTGGACGGTTAATTGTAATTTTAGCAATGCCATTATAAGATTCATATTTGATATCTTCATAGACATGTTCAGTTACCCATTCACGAGTCATTAAAAAGACCTCCTAAATAAATTCTAGATGTTCCTCTATTATTGTAGCAAAAGTTTGTGGATTTTCCACATGTATTGCATGACCAACGTTTGGAACGATGATATTTTCGCAACATTGGAACCTTTTGTTCATGGCATAAGCCTTTTGTTCAAATTTTTTATCTAATTCACCAGTAATTAAAAGTACTGGTTTTGTATAGTTTTGCAACTCTTCCCAATAAGAAGGCTGTTGACCTGTTCCTATACCACGTAGACTATTGGCTAAACCGATTACCTTTTGGTCTAATCGTTCTTTACGAATGATTAGTTGCGTTGAAACTGGTAATTCTTTTTGGGAGTCAAATAGAGGGATATTCTCCCAATTATCAACAAATGACTCAAGCCCATTTTTTTCAATACGATCAGCTAATGCATCATCATTGTTTCTTCTTGTGGCACGTTCTTCAGACGTTGGAAGTCCTGGTGATGAACTTTCTAATATTAACTGTTCTACCATCTCCGCATATTTCATCGTAAAAGCAATTGCTACCCTTCCACCCATAGAATAACCGATTAAAGTAAAGGAAGGGATTTGTCTTGCTTCAAAGAAATCATGCAATAATTCAACTTGTTCTTCCATTGAATAACGTTGGACATTATAAGGCGCATCTGTTAAACCATGTCCAATTAGATCTACTGTGATAATACGATAAGTACCTTGAAATGACTGAACTACCGAATCCCAAGTTTTCGTGCTTCCTGTGAAACCATGTAGAAAAACAAGCGTTTTTTCAGCTTGTGGATTGATAATTTGGTAATGGACATTTAAGCCTCTTACAGATGTCATAACGCTTACCATTTTTTATCTAGCTCCTTGCCAATAGAGTCCCATAATTTTCGATGTGAAAGAACATTCTCGGGACGATTTGTCATCACTTCAATGATACGAATAGGTTTTTCTTTTGGTGCATCCAACACTTGAGCAAGTTCCTCTTTTGTAAGTACTACTTTATATTGAGCATCATACATTTTTGCTAGATCAGCAAATTGTAATCCAGATGGTGTGCCAAATAATTCTTCATAATGTTCTTCAACAGTTGATTGAGAAAGGTATGAGAAAATACCACCACCATCATTATTCATCACGACAATTGTTATATCGCAACGTTGATAACGTGTAGCAATCAAGCCGTTAGAATCATGTAAGAATGCCAAATCCCCAATCAATAAATAAGAATCACGTTTTGTTGCTAATTGCGTACCAATTGCAGTTGATACAACTCCATCTATTCCATTGGCACCACGATTTGCATAAATGCGCACATCTTTTATCGTTTTATTGAAAAATGTATCAACATCGCGAATAGGCATACTACTACTTGCGAACAAATCACTATGTTCTGGTAAATGTTCAAATAAAGTTGCAGCAAGTGCCCCTTCATCTGTAGCTTCCTGTAAATAAGCCTCAACATGGCGGGTTGCAATTTGATTTGCTTCTAGCCATGCTTGGACATATGTTTGATCAGTATTAGCTGTTGTAATCGTTACATCATCTAACCATCTACTAATTGTTGCTTGGATATGATGTGTTGTGATGGCCAATGAATCACGGAACATCGGATCTTCATCAACAACTAAATAAGTTGATGGTTGTATTTTTGTCAAAAATTGCATTAGTGGCTTGGAAACAGGTTGTGCACCAAAGCGAATGACTGTATCGAATTCTGCTACAGTTTTAAACGTTTCATTTTTCAATAATGCGTCATATTGATCAATAATATAATCTACACAATCATTTGGTACGTTAGCGCGAAGATGGGATAAACTTTCCACTAATACTGGCCATTTAAGCTGGCGTATAAAGTTCCAAACTACTTCTAAATCTGTATTTTGTGCCATTTCTCCGACAACTACAATACCTTTTTTCGCATTTTCAATTATCGTTTCCAGCACATTCATAGCATGCTCACTTGGTTGTATTTCTTGCGCTATACTTTCTGTAAATGATCCTTCAGGTAACTGATCTTGAAAATCAATCAATAAAGGCTCACGGAATGGAACATTGACATGCACAGGTCCTGCCGGTGCAGTTGTTGCAATTGCAATAGCACGAGCTATATGTCGTTCGATAAATGGTAAAGTATTTGGAAATTCATCTGGTATTGGAAAATCAACTGCCCATTTTACTTGATTACCATATAAATTTGGTTGTGTAATGGCTTGCGGTGCTCCTACTTCACGAAGTTCATGCGGGCGATCCGTAGTTAATACAATTAAAGGAATGCGTGATAATTTTGCTTCCACAATCGCTGGGAAGTAATTAGCAGCCGCTGTACCTGATGTACAAACAAGTACAACTGGACGAGCGCTTGCTTTTGCTAAACCTAAAGCTAAAAAGGCTGCTGAACGTTCATCGACTTGTCTGTACATTTGAAATTCTTTTGTATGGGCAAAGGCATATGCTAAAGGTGTTGAACGTGAACCCGGGCTAACTACAACATCTTTTACCCCTGCTTGATATAAAGATGCAACAAGCTTATATACATAGCTTGTTAAAATCTCCTTATTAGTCATGTAATTGTCCTCCTAAAGCTCGAATCATCGGACGGAATTTCACAAGTGTTTCTTCATATTCGCTTTGTGGCTCTGAATCTGCAACAATCCCTCCACCAGCATACAAGAAGGCCTTATCTTGAAGTAACAAAGCAGAACGAATAGCAACTGCAAATTCCCCATTACCTTCTGCATCTAACCAACCAATTGGTGCTGCGTAATAGCCACGGTTCATTGGTTCATACTCTCGTATAACTTCCATTGCTCTATTACGAGGTACACCACCTAAAGCTGGCGTTGGATGTAATGTCTTTACTAATTGCAAAATCGTCGCATTGTTTTTTAACTGACCTTCTACTGGAGTAAATAAATGTTGAATATCTCTAATTTTTAAAAGCTTTGGTTGTGATGGAATATCATATTTTGAACAATTTTCTTTAAATGTATTACCAATCATATCTACAACATATTGATGTTCAGAACGATTTTTGGCGTCATTTAATAAACTCTGTCCTAATTTTTCATCTTCTTCTGCATTTTTCCCACGTTTCACTGATCCTGCTACACATGAAGAATAAGCATAAGATTTTTCAACTTTTACTAGACGTTCTGGTGAAGCACCGAAAAATAGTTTGTCTTGATGTTCTAAGCCAAATAAATAACTTTCTGGTTGTTCTAAAATAATTTGTGATAATACATTTGGTGAAGAAACAGCTTCTTCAAATTGCAAAGCAAGTGATCGAGCAATGACCACTTTATCTGCTTCTTTCTGACGAATTAAAGTTGTCACTTGTTTAATAGATTCTAAATATTCTTCTTTATATGGTTCAAAACTACTTTTTACTTGTGGTTTTGAATATGTTTTCAATGCTTTTACTTGAGCAGTATGCATAAGTTCATCACGTTTTTTACAAAGTTGTTCAAATACTTGTGGATTTTCCCGCTCTGCAATGTAGTTGGTACTAATATAAACATGGTCATTACGCATTACTAGTTGATAAGTAGCAACTGCAAAAAAGGCTTGTGGCATGCCCTCCCATTCACCTGATACACCATTTTCAGGGTCGAAGGTAAAACCACCAAACAGAATTGGTTGTAACGCTTGATCATTTGTTACAACATGCTGCGTTAGCTTTTTCCATTGTTGTTCTACATCGTCAAAGCGTTGTTCCTCTGACTGACTTGTAATCGTATACGCATGACCCAGGCCAACGAGTGTAAATGTTTTCTCACGATTTTGCCAATAATATCGTTGACCAGCAAAGGATTCTTCCCCTGCTTCAAAAAAGGCTAATGCTGATAATCGATTCACTTCAATTGTTTCTGAAAAAAATTGCAGCGTCGACTTTTCTGTCTCAATTTGGTCGCCGGTTGTTGTCGACAACTTACGATTCATGAAAATTCCCTCCGTCAGTAGATATAAAATATTGATAATCTACTCGTACATACTTCAATATCCTATACTATCATACATCTTTCTATCGAATTGAGCACTTATTTGCTTTATATTACTGATGACAAAAAAAGCATGTAGAGAAAAATCATTCTACATGCTTTGACATTCTTCTATATTTTTCACATAGTCCAAGAAATTTCTATTTGCAATCTTTTCTACTTCTTCTGTTGAAAGCTGTTCTAATAATGTAGCGATTAAATTCTGTGATTGTGCTGCGTTCTCTAATCCGACAACAGTTTTGTATATACCATCAAAATCAGAGCCAAGCCCTAAATGCTCAACACCTACTAAGTCTGCCAGATATTTTACATGTTCTGCTAGGTCCATTAATGTTACATTCTCTGTATCCTTTTTTATAAAAGGTGGATAATAGACAACATGAATATGCCCGCCGTTCTTCACTAATGCTCTCACCTGATCATCAGTTAAATTACGTGAATGGTCACATAATGCCCTAGCATTTGAGTGACTAGCAATAATATGCTTTGCTAAAGGTAACACATCCCAAAAGCCTTGCTCATTTAAATGAGAGACATCGATGATAGTATTTCTTTCATTTAATAACTTAACGACTTCTTTTCCAAAAGGCTTCAAACCTTTATCAGCCGCTTCCTCTGCTCCAAATGCCACGCTATTTTCAAAATTCCAAGTAAGACCAACTAATTTCACACCAGCATCGAGAAGTGCTTGCAATTTGAAAAGATCCTCACCGATCGCATCGCAACCTTCCAAACTTAAAAATGCACCAATTTCACCTTCTTTTAGTGACTCGAGCTGTTTCCAATCTGTAATATGAACTAATTCAGGATTTGGCTGTAAAACATTTGTTTGAAAAAGTTCAACTTGACGCATAGCCTCCGTGAATTTTTCAGCTGGAGGTACATGCTCGTCGATAAAAATAGCAAAGTCCTGTACGATTACATGCCCTGCTTGAAGCTTTACCTTACTCGCCTGAAGCTGAGGGGCTTGTGAAAATTGAATTGGTTCGCTACTCTTGGATAATTGAAATAACACGTCACAATGTAAGTCAATAATTTTCATATGCTTACCCACTTTTTTTACTCCATTATACAAGAATTGAAGGGATAAGTTTCATATTATACATACAAAAAGCCAACAGAAAATTTCATTTCAGTTGGCGCTACCGTTTTTTTCAGGTGTAACTTAAGAACTTATCATGTATTTTTAATTATGGCCCATATCAGATGGGGTATCAGAAGAACCATAATCCTCTACTACAAGAAAGCTATCTTCTCCATCAATTCGATAGTCCTTAAAATTACTTGGATCGGATGTTGTTGCATTTAGTATTCCTTCCTCTACTGGTCGCTCCTGTGTACCAGCTGTTCTTTCCGAATGTTCTACACAAGTTAGAGCACTTGGTATAACCTCTAAACGCTCAAAGGGGATTTCTTCATCACATACAGTACAATATCCATAGCTGCCTTCATCTATTGCTCTTAAAGCTTTCTCAATTTTATCTATCTGAAATTCGTGAAATTTATCCATCGCAAGTTCCGTTGCCGAATCCATCATATCTGTCGCTTGATCGGCTGGATGATTATCATAATTAGAAAGCTCAGTCGATATAAATGTTTCATCGTTTTCTGGTCTTTCTTTTATCCTTTTGAGTTCATCTTGTAATGTTTTCTTTAGTGTCTGTAATTGCTGATCTGTCATTGTTTCAACCTCCATTCTTCCTATTTATTCCCCAAAAGCACAATTTCAAAGCACCCAACTGATATATTTAAGAAAATGAAACTATTTTCATGATTTTTTCATTTGATGGAATATCATTCAAAGTCAAAGATAGTAGACATCATTACTTTTCTTTATTATGAAAGGTTATTTTTATTTAATTCAACTGAATCAATTTCATAAGTCCATTTTCGATTTTTAAATACGAACATTTCAACACATTGACTTTTCACTATTCAAATTTGGATGTTCCGCTACAGACGGCGCTTTCTGCGTGATGTGGAATTAGCTTCGCTTTCCGCGGGCGAGCGTTGAGCCTCCTCGCTCACTTCGTTCACTGCGGGGTCTCACCTGTCTCGCTTTCCCGCAGGAGTCTTCGCTAATTCCACA
>DATMJF010000142.1:0-3294 GCA_035554455.1 Rummeliibacillus sp. | reverse complement strand
ATTATTACGATAGCGTTGTTTGTCTTGTTTCATATTTTCTTTTAAAGCGCTAATAATACGTTTCAGTCGCTTATTTTCTTTTTTTTGATTAGCTAATTGTCGTTTCAAGTGATAGTTCTCAGCTTCGATAAACTTGTAGTGTTCCCATGTTGATTGCTCTCGTACAGTTTGCTCATTCATAGTTAAACACCTCGGCACGATTTTTTATTTAGCTAAAACTTTTTCTAAATCTGATAAACGTTTTAAACGCTTATCTATTTTTACTATAGCACGTTGATTGAATTTATTCATCCACTTACGTGTTTACTTCTTCAAAACTTCTGCGTATACTTCATCTCGCTGTGAGTTGGTATACCTTTATGCCAGCTAATCTCCTGTTTTCCGTATCCAGTTGGTGGTGGGGCCACGACTTTAAGTTGACCGTCGCATACTACATATACTGCGTTTTCATGTAAATCATTTTCTGCAATTAAATCTTCATCTATTTTTCTTACCAAGAGCATTCAACCCGTTGATCAAATTGTTTTGTCCAATATCTTGCCATATCTCGCCAATTTCTAACAGTTCATCTCTTAATGATATTCCAACCGGTTGACCTATTAAGTACGCAATTTTATGTATGTCTATACTTTTTTAACGGAGATGATACGGGTGTTGTGTCAGCAGGTATCGTTTTCATCTGATTCTAAAAACAATTCTTTTGCTTTATCTCAATTAGGATCACGTGCTCTTGGCAATCATGTCACCACCTCCGAAATAATTTTTGAAACTTATGGACATCCTACATCTGCAACATTAAATCGACTAAAAAAGCTAAAGTTTATCGAAATGATAAAAATGGTAATGTGATTTTTACTTCTACTAACATTTTACAACTATAAATAATCAAAAAAGTCCAATGATTTTTTTCATTGGACTTTTGAATTACATAAAGTTCGTATTAATTTTTCAAATGAAATGGAACAGTCGATACCACAACGTCTTTTCTTCTCAAAAGTAAAGTACGGATAAGAAAGCCTGATTGATTGTGTAATAGTCGATGCCACCACTTATGGGTAATAAATTCAGGTAATAGGACAGTTATTCGCATTTCATTTCCGTATCGATTTTCGACTCGGTTAATAAATTCCATTAATGGCTTTGTCACTGAACGGTAACGTGACACCACAACCACTAATCGAACACCTGGATTCCAAATCGCCCATTTTTCCTCCATCTTTTTAGCATCTTCAGATGAAAAAGCAACATAAAACGCTACAACCTTTGGAGTGAGAGATTTTGCATACGCAATTGTGGATGCAACTACTTTATGGATACCAGCTACTGGAACAATTACTATTGTTTCTTTATTTGGAACATTCTCACTCAATTCAAATCTTAATTGCTCAGCTACATTATTATAGTGTTTACTAATTTTTGTAATTAACCATAATAATAACGGTGTCACAATAATTACTATCCAAGCACCTTCTTTAAATTTGGTGATACTAAAAATGATGACTACTAAGAAAGTTACAACTCCACCAAATCCATTAATAATTGCTTTCTTATGCCATCCTCTTGATTTTTCTCTACGCCATTTCAGGACAAGACCTACTTGCGCCAAAGTAAAAGATAAGAAAACGCCAATAGCATAAAGAGGTATTAATGCTTCAGTTCTACCATGAAATACAATTAATAAAACACTTGCTAGTATTCCTAGTGTGACTATTCCATAATTAAATGCTAAACGTTCTCCTCTATTACTAAACATTCGTGGCATATTTTTATCTTGTGCCATGATAGATGATAAAATCGGAAATCCATTAAAGCTGGTATTGGCTGCTAATACCAATATCATCATAGTTGCCAATTGAATAATATAATAAAATATTCCATGTCCAAAGGCATCTTCTGCAACTAAAGAAAGAACCGTTTTAGTGCCTTTCGGGTCTGGTTGAATACTATAAACTTGTGAAAGTAGGGTTACTCCGCCAAATATTACAGCTAATATTACTCCTAGTGTAAACATAGTTCGTTTTGCATTTCTTTGGGCAGGATTCCGAAAGTACGGAACAGCATTAGAAATAGCTTCAATTCCTGTAACCGCAGAGCACCCTGAAGAAAATGCTTTTAACAAAACAAACCATGTCAAGCTTGCTGGTAATTCTGTAGGAATTGAAACTTGGTGAGTTGCCTTACCTGCGCCTGTTATCCAGTCGAATAAACCTTTACCTACAAGAGCTAACATACAAAAAATAAATAAGTAAGTAGGTAAAGCAAATACATTACCAGATTCAGATGTTCCTCTAAGGTTCATCCAAACCATAAACCAGATAAAAATGAGTCCAATAGGAACGATATATGGCATAGCAGGAGGGTAAGCTGAAGTAATTGCCAGTACCCCCGCTGATATAGAAACTGCTACAGTCAACGTATAGTCAATAAGCAATGAAACTCCTGCTAAACGTCCCCACATCATTCCTAAATTTTCTTTTGCAACCATATAGGCTCCCCCACCTTGAGGATACGCATCGATCACTTGTCTATAGCTGATAATAAGAATGGCAATTAATAAAATAATTGCAATAGCAATTGGTAATGAGAAAGAGAACGCAAATACTCCAACAGTAGCAAGTTCAAGTAGAATCATTTCTGTCCCGTATGCTACAGACGAAAGGGCATCTGACGATAAAATAGGTAATGCCTTCCACATTGGCATTTTTTCTGCTTCCGCTTCCTCCGATTTTAATGGACGACCAAATAATAGTCTTTTAATTGTCATGATTACTTCCCCCTAAATAAAGGTTCGATTTTTTATAAATAAGAAAATTTCCAATGAAATTAAATTGAGAAACCCTCTGAAGATAGAATACCTACTAAACCTTACATAATCAGTATCTCCAGAGTTTGAACAAACATGATAACTTTTACTAATTATTAAAGTCTTTATAAATTCCATAATGGAACCAACAATTTCGCGCTTTTTATTTTCCTTTTTTTCCTTTCGTTTTTTGGTAAACAAAAAAGAGCACAAAAAAACCACCTTTCAAAAGGTGGTCTTTTGACTTCCTTCGCTTTAGCCTACGAAGTTAGCTAACGGGTAAGATGGCGAATGATCTGCTGCTCGACCAAACCCAACCATAAGACTGATTATTTATAATAAAGATTGATTAAAATCACCCCGTCACTATAGTCTTCTTAGAGTTAGGTGATTTTTTATTGGATATTTATGTTAAAATCACTTTAAAGAATGTGAAAAAATTACTTGTTTTTCTTCAATTACTGTAGGATAAATGAAGAAGGTAGAAATAT
>DATMJF010000141.1:0-5075 GCA_035554455.1 Rummeliibacillus sp. | reverse complement strand
ATATGCAGAAACATCTCCAATATCTGTTGAAAATTCCGTTAATAGTACAAATCCAAACAAATTTTCAATACTTGGAGATTTAACTGAAACAACGGAATCATTAACAGAACAGTAAAATAAATATCGATATTAAAAGCAGGCGATCACATAATCCCCTGCTTTTTTATTCTAATATTCACTCCCCATCAAAACCCAGCAACCCGATTTCTCCCCTGCTGCTTCGCTCCAATATACATCGCATGGTCTGCGTTTCGGAGTAATGTGGTGCCTTCGTCTGTGTCTTCGAATGCGGAGGATACGCCTATACTTGCCGTTACATTAACGACTAGGTGATTGACGTTTTCCATCAAGTTTGGTGATATTTCAAATGGTTGTGCTTCGATGGTTCGGCGTAAGTGTTCTGCGATATTAAGTGCTGCATCTTTTGAATAGTTTGGTAGGAGAATGACAAATTCTTCTCCCCCATATCTTGCAAGTGTACCTTGTCCGCCAATTTCTCTTCGTAAAGTGTCTGCGATTCCACATAAAATATCATTTCCACTTTGGTGTCCGTAACTATCGTTTATTCTTTTAAAATAATCAATATCCAGCATAATTAATGATAGATTTGAAATATTTCGACTTTTCAATTCCTGCATCATTTTCGTTAGATACTCATCAAAATAGCGATAATTATACAATCCTGTCAGTCCACAGCGTTCACTGCTATGTCTAGTTTTTTCAACGTATCTTGCCTTCTCTAAAGAAACTGCAAAATAAGAGCAAATGAGTTCCAGCATCTTCACTTGGTATTCTTTAAAGAAATTTTTCTTCTTAGACGTTAATAATAGAACACCTTCCATGTACTGATTTCTTGAAAGAGGTAGAACTAATACACTTTGCGTATCCGGCAACAAATAATTGTTGGATGATAAAAGCCATTCTGATCGTTTTCTAAATATAACTTTTTCTTCCGTCCGTAATGTATGCTTTAGTAAACTTTCAATTAGTTCTTTATGCGTTACATTTTTTAAAATTTCTTGACCATTTTCGTAAGCTCGCAATACAGATAATGTACCCGTTTGTTTTCTTCGATCTATCATATAAAGTCCATCAATCTCAACCATTTTAGGAATTCGTTCCATAAACAAGTCAAGTGTTTCTTCAGATTCCAACTGATCTGCTAATTGATGGCCAAAATGGGCAGCTTCAGAAAGTTCTTTGTTGAGCTTACTTGATATGCTATAAAGCTGTAATAATTGCGTCATCATGTAAAATGGAATTCCTAATAACACAATAGAGATCACTCCTGCATACTCTCCCAATAAATATAAGCTAAGCCCCATTGGAAGTGCAAAGCAACCAATCACATAATCCCATGCATCATCAATTGTAAATAATTGTAATTTGTTTCCTAGTAATAATCCGCTAAGCTGTAAAAATAATTGATTTGCAATAATATTAACCACAATATAAAGCAATCCATATTCAATAATATGCAAATGATCTATTGAATGAATATTGCCACCAAACTTTAAATAGATATAACCACTGAAGAACGAAATAAGGAAAAACATTATCGAATTCCAAGGAATTCGATACAAACTTTGGCGTGTAAGCTTTAATCGGTATACAAATGGTATTATTGAAATTTGGAAAACGATAATTTCTATATATAACCCAAACTTTAAAAAAACCGCAAGACTTACCCATTGAAGAAGGAAAAATGGCGTACCATTTATGACTACTGGATAAGTAGATGTTAAAAGCCCTAAAACTGTGAATCCTATTAACAATGACCAATCGATATCCGTTGGAGGTGGAAATGCACGATAAACTGTATAAATGCTTATTGGCATAAATACAATCCACGTGATAAAGATCATCATTTGAAACGCAAATGACTTTTTCATCCTAATTCCCCCCTCCCTTTTAGATTTTATAATGTAAATTATACCAGACTGTTTTTCCATTTCAATACAAATATTTAGGTTATTTGAACCTTGTTAATAGTGTTTTCCTCCATTGCGCTAAAAGATAGAGTGAGCCTGTCATGACAACAATGCTTGTGCCATCTAGCTTTCCACTGATTATATGAACAATATTTTGTTTGGAAATCTGCTTATCACTACTATGACTTAAGTCACATATTTTTTCTGCAGACATTGCTCTCTCATTATCAACATCAACAAATGTGAAACTTGTACTTACTTCTTCTAATAGTCTTAAAACTCCTGCTACATCCTTATCTTTTAACATTCCCATTACAAAGTGAATCTTTTGTCCTGGAAATTCTTCTTTAATCGTTTCTATAAGTGCTTTTGCGCTAGCAGGATTATGTGCCCCATCAACATATAGATTTGGAGCAAGTTTTTCAAATCGACCAGCAAGTTGTGCAGCATGGACCCCTTTTTGAAGCCTCACATTTTCTAATTGGATTCCTTGATGTTTGGCAAATAACGAAAAAGCTGTAATGGCAAGTGCCATATTACTTCTTTGATGAATGCCTGGCATGATGCGTTGTAGATGAGTAAACTCGAAATCTTTGCTAATGTATTTTTCATACTCCCCTTCAGTTTCAATCGTAAAATCTTTCCCAAAAACATAAAGTGGTGCATGTTGTTTTGTTGCTTCCTCTTCAACTATAGCCAAAGCTTCATTTGGAAAAGCACCAATGATTATTGGTCTTTCTTTTTTGATAATACCTGCTTTATGGTAGGCAATTTCCGCTAATGAATCACCTAAAAAGTTTGTATGTTCTAATGAAATGCTCGGTATTACAGAGACAATCGGTGTCATTACATTTGTACAATCGAAGCGCCCCCCCATGCCACATTCAATAATGGCGACATCCGGAGCAAATCGACTAAAAGCAAGATATGCCGCAACAGTTAGTAATTCGAAATCTGTTAGTTTACCATCAAGACCTGCATCACTCATGATTTTGAAGATTGCATCCAATTCTTTTGGTTCGATCGGCATTTCATTCAGTTGTATTTGGTCATGTATATCCTCAATACAGGGAGACATAAAAGTCGCTGTTTTTAGTCCATGAGCTTTGGCAATATGCTCGATAAAGCTTATTGTCGATCCTTTCCCATTCGTACCTGCTAAATGGATGACAGGTAAATTATTTTGTGGGTTTCCAACTAATTCTAATGCTATATGCATCGCATCTAATCCTGGTTTAATTGCTGGATCACTTGTAATATGCCAGCGGTCTTTATATTCATCTAATTTAGGAATCATTTCAACACTCCGTCCTATATATTCCATCGTTTTCGTGCTAAACTTTTATATATTATTATAGCACTAGTGTTAAGGGGATTTTGCAATGAAAACATGTTGGATCATATATAATGGCAGTCTCGTAAGCGATAAATTTCTAGACCAAGCGATACTTTTTGCTGAAGCAGCACAACAACTAAATGTTCAACCGATTATTTATAAAAACTATGAAATCATGATGAAGCTCGACGGAGAACTTCAAAACAAACCGGATTTCGTCATCTTTTTAGACAAAGATATCCTACTTGCTACTTATTTAAAAAATAGTTGTATCCCTGTTTTCAATGATCCAGAAGTCATCGAAACTTGTGACAATAAGGCGAAACAATACATACAGCTTGCAAAGGCGAACATACCAATGCCAACGACTATTATTGCGCCAAAGGTTTATCCAAACTTCACAATTCGAGATAGTGGCTATTTTGAAAATGTCTTGCAAACATTAGGTCTCCCAATGATTATTAAAGAAGGGCATGGCTCATTTGGAATGAAGGTCTATTTGATTAGTACAGAAGAAGAATTCTTTGAAAAAGTGGATGCATTAAGAGGTGTCGATTTTGTTTTCCAACAATTTATCGATTCGAGTCGTGGTCGCGATATTCGTGTAAATATTATTGGCGATGAAATCGTAGCTTCTATGTATCGTCATTCTGAAACCGATTTTCGTGCAAATATTACAAATGGCGGTAAAGCAGAAAAAATCGTTCTGACAGATACGCAAAAAGAAGTTGCCATTCGAGCAGCAAAAGCTGTCGGTGCAGAATTCGCTGGTGTAGATCTATTATTCGGGCCAGATGAAGAGCCAATCGTATGTGAAGTCAATGCCGCTGCACATATCAGAAATCTCTACAATGTAACTGGGGTCAATGTAGGCGTTCAATTTATCGAATATATATTGAAGAAAATCGGGTGAGATGATGAAAAACGCCTTTCTTTTATACGAACATCAAGATGCAGAGAAAAATAGTATTTTTATCGAGCAAATGATAGCAGCTGCGAAAAAACATGATATCGAACTATCTTTAGTTATCACAGATGAAATCGACCTAAACTTTTTGGATGCAACTATTGGTGAGTCACTATTTGTCTGGAATCGTACGCGTAATGCCGAAATTGCTAAAAAGTTGGAACTTACAGGTATTAAAGTGTTTAATAGTTCATTTGTGAATGGCCTAGCAAATGATAAAAAAAACACCATTCAGTTTGCACAACTTCAAGGTATTCCTACTATACCTATTTTGATGAAAGAACGAATTCAGCAGTACCCTGTCATCATTAAAACAATCGATGGTCATGGTGGTAGTGAAGTTGCACTATGTAACTCAGAAGACCAGCTAAACTATTATCAATCTAATTGGCATGATCGAAAGTCAATTATTCAGCCCTATATAGAAACACATTCTACTGATGTACGCGTATGGGTAGTTGGTTCGAAGATTATCGGTGCCGTCAAACGAAAGGGCGGCCAAGATTTTCGTTCTAACTACACTTTGGGAGGCTCCATTGAAAAATATGAACTATCTAAAGAACAACGTTTACAAGTATTGACTCTTCAAAAAGTATTAAAAAGCGACTATATCGGCATCGACTTTTTACTACTACCAGATGGTGATTGGCTTTTAAATGAAATTGAGGATCCAGTTGGAGCAAGATCCTTTTATAATTTGTATGAGGAAGATTTACCTAGCTTATTGATGGCGTATTTCTTTCGGGAAATAAGGATGTAATTTTTATCCGTGAAAACAGGTGAAGTATCCGCCATTTCGAGCAGTATTTCCGCGATTTTGGATGACTTATCCGTGATTTTT
>DATMJF010000140.1:0-2496 GCA_035554455.1 Rummeliibacillus sp. | reverse complement strand
AAATTACGAAATGTATCCCCGCCCGAGACATTCAATTCTTATTGTTCCCGTTGTTTAAGGAAATAGTCTAATAATTTGTTCTTTTTGTTGACGCGAATATTGAAAAGTTTCTTATATGAGTCAATTTCATAATTCAAAGTTTTGTTAAAAAACACGAACATTAAATATGGACCATTGTCATATGCCATATCTATTAGAACATTGCCTATAAAGCGGAAGATGGCGACTCCTCGAAAATGCATTCGCATTTTCTTCGTGCGATGTTAATCAGTGAAGTTCATTCATAGTCCTGCGGGAAAGCGAGACAGGTGAGACCCCGCAGTGAAGCACGGAAGGCCACTGAAAAAGTCAAAATGCATGAATTTTAATAATAAAATTTTGTGATGCAATCTTTGTTGAAGTGGAATCAGCGAAGACTCCTGCGGGGAAGCGAGCCAGAGAGACTCCACAGCGTAGCGAGGAGGCTCAACGCTCGCCCGCGGAAAGCGCCATCTGTAGCGGCATAATATGTAAATACTATGAATAAAATAGTATTCGAATTATTAAATTCTATATTCAGAAAAATATTCGTGTTTTTAAACTAGAGAAGCATTTATGAAATTGATTTATATAAATGAAAAGCCAGACTCCTTTTAAAGGGGCCTGACTTTGTCATGCGTTTTTTATTTTACCGATGCGCCTATAAAGTCACGGAATAATGGTTGTGGACGATTTGGACGAGATTTGAATTCTGGGTGGAATTGAGATGCCACGAAGAATTTATTCTCTGGTAATTCGATAATTTCAACTAAACGTCCGTCTGGTGAAGTACCTGAGAAGACTAGTCCTTCTGATTCCATCGCTTCACGGTATTCATTATTAAATTCATAACGATGACGGTGACGCTCATAAACTAACTCATCGTCATAGATTTTTGCTGCAATTGAATCATCTTTTAGTTTACATGGATATAAACCAAGACGAAGTGTACCACCTAAATCTTCCACATCTTTTTGTTCTGGAAGTAAATCAATGATTGGGTATTTTGTGTCTGGATTTAATTCTGTAGAATGTGCACCTTCAAGACCAAGTACGTTACGCGCAAATTCAATAGTTGCAAGTTGCATGCCTAGGCAAATACCTAAGAATGGTACGTTGTTTTCACGAGCATATTGAGTAGCAAGGATTTTCCCTTCAACACCACGGTCACCGAAACCGCCTGGTACTAGGATACCATCAGCATCTCCAAGTAATTCTTTTACATTTTCAGGCGTTACATTTTCTGCATTAATTGCATTAACTTCAATATCAGTGTCAAATGCATAACCTGCATGTTTAAGTGCTTCAACAACAGAAATATAAGCATCTTGTAATTCTACATATTTACCAACAAGAGCGATTTTTGTCGATTTTTTAAGGTTTTTCACTTTATCAACAAGTGCTTTCCAATCTTCCATATCAGCTTCTGGAGCTTGAATGCCGAAGTGATCAAGTACGATATCATCTAAATCTTGAGATTGTAGATTTAAAGGAATTTCATATAAATGATCTGCGTCTACGCATTCAATTACTTCATGTGGTTTAACGTCGCAGAATAATGCTAATTTTTCTTTCATTTCTTGAGGTACAGGGCGATCTGTACGTACAACAAGAATGTTTGGTTGAATACCTAAAGAGCGTAATTCTTTTACAGAGTGTTGAGTTGGTTTTGTTTTTAATTCGCCAGCTGCTGCGATATAAGGAATTAGTGTACAGTGTAAATAAAGTACGTTTTCATTTCCTAAATCACGTTTCATTTGACGGATTGCTTCAAGGAATGGTAATGATTCGATATCACCAACAGTACCACCAACTTCAGTGATAACGATATCAGCATTAGTTTCACGACCAGCGCGTTGAATACGATCTTTAATTTCGTTTGTGATGTGTGGAATTACTTGTACAGTCCCACCATTGTAGTCACCACGACGTTCTTTTTTCAAAACAGTTGAGTATACTTTACCTGAAGTAACAGTTGAGTGTTTACCTAAGTTGATGTCGATAAAACGTTCATAGTGGCCAAGGTCTAAGTCTGTTTCAGCGCCGTCATCCGTTACGAATACTTCCCCATGTTGATATGGGCTCATAGTTCCTGGATCAATATTGATATATGGGTCAAATTTTTGGATTGTTACGTCTAAACCTCGGTTTTTCAATAAACGTCCTAGTGATGCTGCTGTAATACCTTTGCCTAGTGATGAAACTACGCCGCCAGTTACAAAAATATATTTGGTCAATGCAAATTCCTCCTTGATGGTAGTGTTTCTAAAACACTTATAAAAAA
Source organism: Rummeliibacillus sp. (assembly GCA_035554455.1). GTDB lineage: Bacteria > Bacillota > Bacilli > Bacillales_A > Planococcaceae > Rummeliibacillus. The sequence continues at coordinate 194 of DATMJF010000140.1, read as the reverse complement.
TACAAAAACGCTCCTCCCGCAATAAATTGCAGGGGGAGCGTATAATTTATACGGTCAATCTCCTTTTTTAAGGAGCCCAAGTAAAAGGGTATACGATAATACCTAAGTTGTCAAGATGTTATTCTTTTTCTTTGTCTTCTAATTCTTCATCATCTAGTTCTTCATCATCGTCATCGATTTCAAATTCTTCATCT
>DATMJF010000139.1:0-4695 GCA_035554455.1 Rummeliibacillus sp. | reverse complement strand
ACCTATTTTAATTTAGGAAGAGGCAAAATAGCTAAAGCAGTTGATGATGTAAGTTTCTTAATCGATAAGAGTGAAACAGTGGCATTAGTAGGGGAATCGGGAAGTGGTAAAAGTATCACATCATTGTCCATTATGCGACTTATTCCTAATCCTCCTGGAGAAATTGTAGAAGGCTCTATTGCACTTGAAGGAAAGAACTTACTATCACTTACGGAATATGAAATGAGTAAAATCAGAGGAAACGACATTGGGATGATTTTTCAAGAGCCTATGACCTCTTTAGATCCTGTTTTCACAATTGGAAATCAAGTAATTGAATCGATGATGAAACATCAAAAGATGAAAAAAAGTGAAGCTTGGTCAAAGGGAATTGAGTTATTGAAAATTGTCGGTATTGGTAGCGCTGAAAAAGTGATGAAGGAATATCCACACCAATTATCGGGTGGTATGAGGCAACGTGTAATGATTGCGATTGCGATGTCAAATTCCCCTAAACTTTTGATCGCAGACGAGCCTACAACTGCACTTGACGTAACAGTTCAAGCGCAAATATTAAATTTAATGTTAGAGATGAAATTAAAGTTCGGTACTTCAATACTTCTAATCACACATGATATGGGAGTAGTTGCTGAAACGGCTGACCGGGTTCTTGTCATGTATGGGGGGCAAATTGTTGAAGAAGCACCTGTGAAGGATCTCTTTTTAGAAACCAAACATCCATACACAATTGCATTATTAAAAACAATTCCAAATTTGGATTTGGAATTAGATCGATTGGATTCAATTCCTGGGGCCGTTCCACCGGCACATTTATTCCCAAAAGGGTGCAGATTTGCAGAACGATGCCAACATGTAATGGCGAAATGCCGTGAAGAAAATCCGAAACTTGTAGAAATAGACCATCATCATAAAGTACGGTGCCATCTATATGATGAAGAGGGGAGGGGGACCTTGTGAGTGAGAAAGAAACGCTCTTAGAGATTAAGAATCTTAAAACATATTTTCCGATAAAATCTTCAAATCTTGTTGGGAAAAGTAGTGATGTTAAGGCTGTTGATGGTGTTTCTTTCAAATTATATAAGGGTGAGACTCTGGGAATAGTAGGGGAATCTGGATCAGGAAAATCTACTTTGGGAAGAACAATCCTTAGACTGATTGAACCTACGGAAGGTGAAATCATTTTTGAGGGTCATCCCCTTCAACAATTAAATCGACGGAAATTACAAGAACATCGAAAGTATATGCAAATGGTATTTCAAGACCCTTTTGCCTCATTGAATCCGAGAATGCGAGTTGGACAAATCATTGAAGAACCTCTTGCCGAACAGAAAGTTTCAAAATCTGAGCGCGGTAAAAAAGTAGAGGAGCTCATTGCAAAAGTTGGTTTGTCAAAAGAATCTCTTAAAAAATTCCCACATGAATTTTCAGGTGGACAACGTCAGCGGATAGGGATTGCTAGGGCACTTTCGATGAATCCAAAATTTATTATTGCAGATGAACCTGTTTCTGCTTTAGATGTTTCCATACAATCGCAAGTATTAAACCTGATGATGGATCTTCAGGACGAATTCGATTTAACTTACTTATTTATATCCCATGATTTAAGCGTTGTGAAACATATCAGTGATCGAGTTGGTGTGATGTATTTGGGGAGAATTGTTGAGATTGGCACGAAAAAAGATATATATGAAAATCCGCTACATCCTTATACAAAGGCATTATTATCCGCAATTCCAGTAGTGAATTTTGCTGGCAAAAAGCAGGCTATTCAACTTACAGGAGAACCGCCTAGCCCAGCGAATCCACCAACTGGTTGTGCTTTTCATCCTAGATGTCCATATGTGATGGAACGTTGCAAAATTGAACGCCCTAATTTGGTACAGATGGAAGATCGGCAGCAAGTTGCTTGTCATCTGTTTCCTGATGAACAATACAATGTGAATCTTGATAAAAGCACCGAAAATATTCAATATATTCCGTTATAAAAGTAGGGGGTGTGATCCATGAGCTTCGGCAACATTACAGATGTTCCAGGTATTAAAGTTGGAAATGTAGAAAACCTTGAAGCACTAACAGGATGTACGATTATTCTTTCTGAAGAAGGTGCTGTTTGTGGAGTAGATGTACGTGGTTCTGCACCTGGTACTCGAGAAACAGATTCTCTTGATCCTATCAATCAAATTGATAAGGTACATGGTATTTGTTTGTCAGGTGGAAGTGCATACGGTCTAGATGCTGCCTCAGGTGTTATGCAATTTCTTGAAGAAAAAGGTTTTGGTCTTGATACGGGATTAGTAAAAGTACCAATTGTTCCAGGTGCAGTGTTATTTGACTTGCTAGTAGGTAATCCACATATCCGTCCTGACAAACAGATGGGCTATGATGCTGCCAAGAAGGCTGATAAAGGGGTTTTTCCTTTCGGTAATGTAGGTGCGGGTTGTGGTGCTACAGTTGGTAAATTAGCAGGTATAGAACATTGCATGAAAGGGGGGTTAGGCAGTGCTTCTATCGAGTTGCAGAATGGACTGATCGCTGGTGCATTAGTGGCAGTGAACGCAGTAGGAGATGTAAGGAATCCTAAAACTCAAGAAATTCTGGCAGGCCCTTATGAACCCTCAACAGGTAAAGTGATGGATAGTATTGAATATATGCTAGAACATATAACAAGTGCTGCTATACCAGGCACGAATACAACCATTGGAGTAGTGGCAATCAATGCGAAGTTAACAAAGTCGGAAGCAAAGAAGGTCGCACAGATTACACAAAACGCTTTAGCTCGGACAATTTATCCGGTTCATACCATGGCCGATGGGGATACAATTTTTGCTTTAGGTACTGGTGATAGGTCCTATCCAGTAGATTATATTGCGAGTATTGTAGCAAGCGCGATGGAACAAGCTATCCTTACTGCAATTACATCAGCAGAAGAAGTAGAAGGAATACCAAGTTATAAAAGTATAACAAGAAAGTAGATTACTTGACTCATCTTATTTCTAAAAAGGGGTGCTTTTATGAGGAAGAATAAGAGTTGGTTAATGGTTGTGCTATTGATTGCGACTTGTTTAATCGTTAGTGCTTGTTCGAGTGGAAGTAAAACACAAACAACAGGACAAAAGCCTGCGAAAGCTCAGGAAATCACAGTAAGGGTAAATGATGACCCCGACTTTCTAGATCCACATAAAGCAACTGCATCTATCTCATTCCAAATGTTATTAAATATGTTTGAAGGCTTAATGGCACCTGAAACAGACGGTTCACTTAAACCAGCTATTGCGGAAAGTTATGAGTTATCAAAAGATGGATTAACTTATACATTTAAAATCCGAGATGGCGTAAAATTCCACAACGGAGAAACAGTAAAAGTTGATGATATTAAGTATTCATTTGAAAGACTAATGGGCAAAAATGGTGAAAAGCCATTATCATCTAACTTTAAAAATGTAGATTCAATCTCAGCTCCAGACGACAAAACATTTGTCATAAAATTAAAAGAACCTAATTCAAACTTTTTATATTCTTTAACCGCCTTACAATCAGCGGTTTTACCAAAAAGTAATAATGGAAAACATAATGAAAATCCAATTGGAACAGGACCATTTAAGTTTGTGAAATATAGTCCTGGTGCAAATTTAGTCCTTGCAAAAAATCCGGATTATTGGAGAAAAGGCCTACCGTATTTGGATAAAGTAACATTTGCGTTCCAATCAGATGATCAAGCAGCTGTGATGAGCCTATTGTCCAACGAGGTAGATTTAACATCTGTTCCTGGTCACCGTCTTCCAGAAGTCGAAAAAAATTATAATGTAACGCATCAAAATAATAACTCTTCATTGATTATCACATTCAATGAAGATCGAAAACCTTTTAATAATCTAAAAGTAAGACAAGCAATTAATATTGCAATCAATAAACAAGATATTATTGACTCTGTATTTTCAGGATATGCAACACGTACAGGTTCAAATATGAGCCCTGCAATGGGAGATTACTATAAAGATGGTTTACAAAATGTATATGACGTGGACATTGAAAAAGCGAAGAATCTTTTAAAAGAAGCAGGTTATTCAAATGGCTTTAAAACAACAATAACTGTATCTTCTCACAATCAGATGTATTCGAACATTGCGCAAATTGCAGTTGAAAATTTAAAAAAGATTGGTATTGATGCGAAAATCAAAGTTGTGGAATGGAGTATTTGGTTAGATCGAGTGTATTTCAATAGAGATTACGATATGACAACAATTGACTTAACAGGTAGACCATCCGCATACGAAATATTAAATGACTATATTTCTACAAATGACGGAGAGAACTTCTTTAGATTTAAAAATAAGGAATTCGATAAAGTAATGGCTGATGTGCTAAAAGAATCCGATACGAAAAAGCAAATTGAGCTATATCAACGTGCACAAGAAATCCTAACTGAACAATCTCCAGCTGTGTATATTGCAGATTATCAAATTCTGTGGGGATCAAATAAAAAAGTATCGGGATTAAAGAGCTATCCGTTCTGGTTCCATGATATGTCGGAAGTGAAAATTTCTAATTAGAAGGGAAGAAGAGTATGGTCTATATCATCCGTAGATTACTGTTACTATTTGTAACAGTCGTTATAGTATCCCTTATTACCTTCGCTGTTTTTCAAATATTACCTGGAGACCCGATACGTACAATGTTAGGAACTGAAGCGGATGA
>DATMJF010000138.1:0-4241 GCA_035554455.1 Rummeliibacillus sp. | reverse complement strand
TCATATCTTTTTTATACTTTTTGACATTTCGAATATAAGAAAGAATGGAATAAATTACTGTTACAATTGTCATGGACAACATAACAATAATATAAATTCCAGTTGGCCTGAAAAGCGAAACAAGTAACATGGCAGCCAACATAACTAGAGGCGGCACTATAATTCTTCCTAATTGCTCACTTGGTTTTGTTGGACGTGATGGTGGTGAAGCAATTACTTTATCATCATCTGGTTGATGATATCTTACACGTGGGGAGCGATTATAAGTATTTTTATATTCTTGTAATTTAGATCTGATTTTTGGCAAATGATCTTTACAGCTATTTTCTGCACATGTAATTGTTAAAATATTATTATTGATTGAAAGTAGTAGATTATTGATATATAGTAAATCTCCGTCTAGAAAACTACCCTTTATCTCCTTTTTATTGTTCACATAGAATTGACCATGAAATACAAAAAACTTATATTCTTGTTTTTTTACTTTCTGAATAATTATTCTGCCTGGAAGTTCAGAAATAATTGAATCTTCATCTTCATTTCCAATCGTCCATTGTGGAAAATCCAATAAGTCAAAGTGTCTATCCTCTGCTCCAATGAATGTCAAGGTAATTGATGAAATAACTTGTTTCTGATTAAGTCCGAGCAACTGATTGTTAAGTAATAATTCTTTCCCGTTCCAATTGCATTGAATTATCTTTTGTAGAGAGGGAACGGTAATGGTCGCTTTTACATCTGGACCAATCATTATTTGTTCTTGTTGCTTTTCTTTAAATTCGTAGCGATGAAAGCACTCTCCGTCTACTACCGTTAAAATATAGCGCATTGTATTCACCACCTACTCTTTGTTCTTTTTCTCTTCTATTTTCTTAGCTTCTTTTTGTTTCTTTTGATTTTCTAATTTTTGTTGTTCAGCTATTTGTTCTTGTTTTTGTTTTTCTTCCATTGCTTTTTGAGTTTCGGACTGAGCTTCCATTTTCGATTCTTCTTCTTTATCTTGTATTTCTTTTAATTCACTTTCGATTTCTTTTAATTTTCCATCCTTTTTCTCTTGATCCATCGTTGTATTCTTCTTCAATTGATTTTGATAAAGGATTAAACTATATTTTGTTAAATCATTCACATCCAAGCTATGCGCAAGTTTCAAACTTTCACTAAAGTTATTTCGAGCAATATTAATCCAATAACTTAATAATCGATCATCAGATATAGTTGCAATTGAATTAATTGAATTTGTTTTTTGTTCTTCTGTTAGCCCACTCGTTTTAACACTTGAAATGGCATACATTTTTTTAATACTTTTTGGTAGCTGTTCAAGCTTTTGATCTTTTAATTGCTCTTTTACATCTACATAATTTTCATTTATAAATGATGCATTTGCCTCGTTATATAACTCTTCTGTAGGAATTTTTGAACTAAATGCATAAAGAACAAGTGATAACAGAATAATACTTACGATTGATAAAGATAACGTGGCAATTTTAAATCCTTTAAATTTGTTTTTAGAAACTTTTTGAAACTGTTTTAGTGTTTTCTTTTTCTCTTTTTCGTAATATTCAAATAGCAACGCTTGAAGTGCTTCAATAGTTTCTGTTTGTTGTACAGCTTTTTCATATGAAGTGGATGTTGCTCGAGTAAGTGCTCCCTTCATTAAATCTTCAAACTGAAACTCACTAGAAAATGTAGCAATTGCTATGCATTTATATGCTTTAAGAAATTCATCTATTGAATTATTTAAAGGTGGTAAGATATTCTTGATTCCTCTATATATCATAAAAGGCATTAAGTTAAGGTCGTAAACTAAATTATTTGGATTTAAAATAATTGTTGTTCTTCCATTTAGGAGTTTTGAAAACCTTCCAATATTATGGAGTAAACGTAATTGATCGACTCTTTCTAATTTTTTGATATTCTCAAAAGATTGGAAGCCTTCTAACGTATATTCAAATTCAATATTTTCACCAGCTACTTTTACATCGAAATGTAAAAAATTACTCGTATCCTGATTTAAAAGATGTAACTCTTGTTCTGATTGAATAGATGTTTCTGCAAGAGGCAGAGTCAAGATAAGCTGTTTTTCTTCGCTTTTCAAGGACAGCTCCATTTCACCTAATTTTAGTTTATTCTCCATGCGTAATACCCCTTTTAGTTATGCTCATTTTCAACGATGAGAAGTTCACCAGTTGAAATAGAACAATCTAGTAATCGATCTTCAGGTTGTAGTGTTATTTGTTTTAAAGGTAATTTAATAACGCTATTACTATTAATTTGTTCTTGTAGACTTGTAGAAAGAGCGAATAATAACTGTTTTACGGTCATTTTTGTTGAAATGGCCAAATCGTAGGTATTACCGCCAGACTTTGAGAAGTCAATTGTTATTCGTTTATGATTATCCATGCGCTTCACCTACATTTAGCTTTCTTAAGAATATGAAAAGTCCCATGCATAAGAAAATGATTATGATTGTAATAAGAGTAATGAAGAGCCAGCGGTCAGCTAAACTCTCCGTTTTTGAACTTTCCTGTTGTATATTGTTTACAGCTATTTTTTCTTGAAATAACTGTTCCGTTGCAGATGATATATTCGTGTTTTGTTCTTTCATGTAACCTTCTTGAAAGAGCGAATTTAATGTCGTCTTCTCCTGCATTTGTTCATTTTGTTTTAAATAGTTTTCTACTTTAATACTTTCATCAGTAAAAAGCTCGTCTGTTCCTTCTACTAAATTATCTGTAGAATCAATTTTTGTCTTATTTTCATTGATGCGATTAATATCAATTTTTAAATGTCCATTATCTTCATTTGCTTGTGCAGGAATACTCCTCGTAACGATTGCCCCAACAATGATTAAAGTACCTAACCATTTATGCTTCATTTACAGTCTCTTCTTTCGGAGGAAGTCCCTTTAAAACATATAAATTGAGAACAAAGAACAAAATGGCAAGAATAAACATTACTCCGATTATTATTACTCCACTACTATTACTGTTAATAATATTGGAAATATTATTTTCTAAATAATGTAAAGGAGATAGAATTGATATTTTTTGAATGATATGTGATCGTTCAAAATCAAAACCAAGCGCTTCAGTAAAGAATAGGTACATACTGATGATCACTAAAATGATAAACATGCCAATCATTTTGAATTGTCTTAATAAATAAGTAGCAACAAGTACAAATAACGTCATCAATAGTGTAATGATTGTAATCCAAATTACCGGTGAAATCTCAATTCCTTTGTAAGTCATCAATGAAACTGTTCCAACTATTAAACCTTCGATAATAGCGACTGCAGTTGTAAATAATGTAATCGGGAAGTTTTTAGCATATAAGCTTACTTCTCCTGCATTTTCGAAATCCGATTTTTTAAATACAAATTGTTTAAATCCTGACATAACATAAGCTGTAAACAATGCTAAAAATGAAGCAATTACTATCAAGTAGAATGTAGTTCTTGTATCACGAGCATTTTCAATAGATTGTTTTGTCATATTAATCGGATTAGATAAGAAATTAAATAATTCCTCATTTTGTGCATTTCCAATTTTACTGTTAGCTAATACATTGCTAAAATTCATCGCATATTCATTATCATTTGATACTTTTTTAACTAAATCATCCGCTAATCGATCTGCTTTATTTGATAGTTCATGTCCACCACTTTTTATTTGCTTTGCTTTGTCATTGATGCCATTAAATGAATCATATACGGAACTAGCTTGTAAATTGGCTGCTTCTGCTTGATGTGCTACGTTACTACTATTTGAAAGTAAATCGCCAATTCCTCGATCTAATTCAATACCGACTTGCCCCTCTTTTTCATTGGTTTCTGTCACTAGTGAACTAGATTCAACCAGTTGCTTACTCGTTTCTTTCCATTGTTGTGCTACAGGAACAAGCTTTTCAATTTCGTCATTTTGTTTTTTTGCTGTTACTGTTGCTTCATTTATTTGCTTAATAAGAATTGGAAAATCCTTTAAAATGTTCGATAATTCTTCGTTATAACCTATTACTTTATTATTGATGGTTTTCAAATCATCTGAAAGCTTTGAAGTTGTTTGATCAATTAATGATTTTTCAACTAAAGATATGATGAAAGCTTTCATACCTTTGTTTGATAACGCATAATACAAAGAGTCTGCATTTGAACTACCAATTTTTTCAAACGTACTATTGCTTAACTGTGTAAATTGATCTGGATTTGTGACATCAATATCAAAATACAATTTAAATAGAGCTTG
>DATMJF010000137.1:0-3641 GCA_035554455.1 Rummeliibacillus sp. | reverse complement strand
CTCCAGATGGCGCTTTCCGCGGGCGAGCGTTGAGCCTCCTCGGAAGCCCGTACCGTGCTTCACTTCGGGGTCTCACCTGTCTCGCTTTCCCGCAGGAGTCGCCATCTTCCGCTCTATAGATAATGTTCTTAATTGATATGGCATATAACAATGCCCATTTAATATTCGTGTTTTTTATTAAATCTTTGAATTATGAAATTGATTCAGTACCTTAAATAAAAAACTAATGCATTAGTATGCACTAGTCTCTCACGAATTTAAATTATACAAATAGTACCCAAATTGTCATTGTTCCTTGAAGTGATTGCTGCCATTGTTTGAGCTTTATAACCATCTGTTACTTTTCTGCCACTAAATTAAGCGTCTCCCCAGAAGAAGCTATTGTTTTGGCTGACAGTCATTGCTCCTGTACCAAGTTCCGTAACAACCCTATAAATTTATTAGTCTTTGAACCGTTTCATAAGTTCTTTTTTTTAAATGAAATGCAGCGTTCGCAATGGATTCTTCACTTGAAACTTGTTCGTTCGCTACACTAGCAATCTCGATAAAATAGTTTGCTAGCTGTTCTCTACTTTCCTCCTCGACATATCCAGAAATTAACACTACTGGCACATGCTGTTTTGCAGCTTCTTTTGCAATACCAATCGGTGCTTTTCCAGATAATGTTTGTAAATCTGATTTTCCTTCCCCCGTTAACACATATGATGCTGATTGAAGATGCCGTTCAAAATCAATTGCCGTCATGACAACATCAATTCCAGGTTTTAGTTGTACTGGGAAGAAAGCTAAGAAAGCTCCCCCGATACCTCCAGCAGCACCTGCTCCAGCCTTTTGATGTAGTGCAATACCTGTTTCTTTTTCAATAAGATCTGCTAGATGATATAAATTGGCATCAATAGCTTTTACCATTTCTTCAGAAACACCTTTCTGAGGACCGAAGACTGCCGTTGCTCCATTTGGACCTACTAGTGGATTATCCACATCACATGCTATTACGAAATGTGAAGCTTTGATCCTTTCATCAAAGTTGCTTGTATCAATTTTTTCTAAGCTTTGTAAAGCTTCTGCACCTTCTGCTAATTCCTTCCCCTGAGTATCTAAAAACTTCATACCCAGTGCACGCAGCATTCCCGTACCTCCGTCATTTGTAGCACTCCCCCCAATGCCAATGACAAATTTTCGATAACCTGCGTTTAACGCATGAACAATTAATTCCCCTGTGCCATATGTTGAAGCGGTTAATGGATTACGTTCAACCTGTGATAATAGTGTTAAACCTGAGGCTTTAGCCATCTCAATTATGCAAGTTTCTCCATCACCAAGAATACCGTACTCTGCAGAAATCATTCTGCCTAATGGGTCCTGAACCTGAACCGATTTAATCTCCCCATTCGTTGCATTCACAAGTGGATCAAGGGTTCCTTCACCACCATCTGCTACAGGTAATAGTACAGTTTCAATTGTCTCATCTACATTATGGATAGCTTCTGCCATAACTTTTGCCGCATCTGTTGCGGATAATGATCCTTTAAAAGAATCCGGGCTGACAATGATTTTCATGTCAACACCTCCTATAAGTAAAGCGTTTACAAAGAATTATAGTGATAATTCTAAGCTTTTACATTATACTTAGTGTATAAATTACGTGTATTATAACAGCTGTTTTTTGGACGTGGAGGAGTATAGAATGATTTCAAAACAATTGGCTAATCAAATAGTCGAGCAAACCATGTTAAGGCTTCATCGTAATATCAATGTAATGAATACAAATGGCATGATCTTAGCTTCTGGCGACCAATTACGTGTTGAAAGCATTCATGAAGGCGCAAAAAATGTAGCAGAGTCTGAAAAGTCGCTAATCATTACTGAACAAAACATGCATTTATTTCCGAAAACAAAGCCTGGGATTAATCAACCAATCTATTTTCAAAATGAATTAGTAGGTGTAGTTGGTATTACTGGGGATCCAAATGAAATTTTAGAAATTGCCACACTCGTACAACTTACAACAGAGATGATGGTCCATCAAGCATTGATCACCTCTCAATCTGAATGGAAGCGTAAAATGCGTGAACGTATCTTTGAAGATTTGTTAAATCAGGAACCATTAGAGAAAGTGATGATTGAACGTTTATCTAAAGTTTCTTTTATGCCAGAGCCACCATTTTACCTGATAATTATTAAAGCAACACCGAAACAACAGGCCTACCAATCATTTGTAGAATACTTAGAGGATTTCTTTATACATGAATCTGTTTTAGTTGGAAAATATCAGTCAGACGAACATTTTATATTAACATCTGGAATCGATGGGGAAGTTGTGAGGAAAAACCTGACTTCTTTCATTAACCAAACTGAAAAATATGCCCATGTAAAAATAGGAGTAGGACAGGCAGTAGATCATTTGTGTAAGATTAGTTACGCTTATGACACTGCTAAAACAGCAATTGAATACAGTAAACCTACACAAGTAACTACATTCTATGAACATGTCGAGCTCTATTCATTACTAAAAAAGAAGGATTCACCTGAAGCGCAACATTTTACAAATCGAATTTTAAAAGACCTGAACTATAAGTTAATACATACATTAGAAGAATACTTACATTGTAATCAACAGCTTTTATTAGCTGCTGAAGTTCTAGACATACACAGACATACATTGTCCTACAGGCTCAACCAAATTCATGAGCAAACAGGATATAATCCTATCGTTTTTCAAGATGCCATTGTATTGCAAATTGCTTTATGGATGAGTAATAAATATAAAAAGAAAGAGAGACATTGACTTTTATTAAAAGTTAGTTAAAGTAATATCTTTAATACACCAGTATTCTTTATAAAATGTGTAACATTATAATAAGGTATTTTAAGCTGAACTAATTCAAACAAATTAGTTCAGCTTTTATTTATGAGCAAAAATGAAATTGGAATATTTAAGAAATATCAGTACACTACAAATTGATGTCTATAATTTTTATTCCATGCGGCTTTTTTTGGCGGATCGAGTGCGGGAACCTCTCAAACGCATTGGGCATAAGCTGATAATATATGTCGATTTGAAAGGATGTCTTGTACATGTTTCCTTATCTCCAAGAAATTCATCAATTCCCCTATCCCGATTATAGGTTTATGCCCCGCGGGTATTATTACTCCCCTTATTCTGAAGGATGGTGGCTCTGGAGCAATGGTGCCCTCGAATCGGATGAAAGATACCGTTTACCCGCCCTGCAACGGCTTACCTTCGTGCTTGTGCATGGTTCTTGGGCTGACGCTCACTTCTGGGACGGCGTAGAGTCGGTACTCCGCAGTCGAGGGCATATCGTCTATACGCCAGAATACGCAGGTCACGGCAAAGATCCGAACAAAGATGTCACGCATGCGATGATTACGAAGTCCGTCGTTGATTTTATAACGAAACTGAACCTACGCAACATTGTTCTCGTCGGGCACAGCTTCGGCGGAACTGTCATCCAAAAGGTTGCAGAACAGGTTCCGGATCGCATAAAGCGCCTTGTCTTCTGGGACGCGTTCGTACTGAAAGACGGCGAATCGGTTGTCGACGAGTTCTCGCCCCAAATGAGGCAAGGTTTCGAGCAGCTCAGAGCCGGCTCGAAAGACGATACGATCATGCTTCCGTT
>DATMJF010000136.1:0-4149 GCA_035554455.1 Rummeliibacillus sp. | reverse complement strand
CAGGGTGGTTTGAAATTTCTTGTGGACGTAATACTAATTTATCTGCATATTGATCAAGATTTGCATATACACGTTTGCCTAATTCTTCTGATAGGGTAATTGAAGTTGCTGAAGCAAAATCAACTTTCCCAGCATCAATTAAGTTGAATACAGCGTCTTGTAGAACTTCTGAAAATACTTGTAAATGTTCAAATTCAGAGTCAGCAAAACCATCTAATACAGCGTTTGCGACTGAACCTACACCAGATTGAATAGGTGCTAAAGTATTTGTTAAACGTCCAGCTTTAATCTCTGAACTGAAGAAGTCTAATAAGTAATTAGCCATTGTTTGTGTTTCTTCATCAGGTGGCACGATAAGAGAAGGTGCATCAGGTTCTTGAGATATAACAATTGCTTTAATTTTTGAAGGATCAATTTTAATACCTTTTTCACCAATACGATCTGCTGCATTTGTTAAAGGTATAGCTTGACGTTCACCTTGTTTTTCTGGAACATAGATATCATGGATACCAATAAGAGATTCAGGATGTGAAATGTTTAATTCAATGATGATGTTTTCAGCAACATCAGCAATGATAGGATTATTACCTACAGAAGTTGTTGGGATTAAATAACCATCAGCTGTAATTGCAGCAGCTTCAAGAATAGCATATTTCATTGGTCCAAAGATTTCTTGGCGGTATTGTTCTGCACCATGAGATAAATGCATATCTGCAAATAGAATTTCACCATTGTTAATCAATGTACGAATTCCTTTATCACCTTGGAATGGTCCACGTTTACGAATAACGCCAGCTTGTGCTAAGAATTGGTCAACTTCTGGACCTAGAGATGCACCAGTGTACACATCGATTTTAAATTTCTCTGTTTTGGCGCGTTCAACAAGTGCCATTGGTACGACTTTCGCATCACCAGCACGAGTAAAACCACTCATACCTACTACATCACCATCAGAAATAAGTGCAGCTGCTTGATCTGCTGATACCACTTTGTCTGCTAATTCTTTTAATCCAATACGACTTTCGATTGTTGCTTCCATAAATAAATACCCCCTAAATGAAATGTTTCCTCAACCTCATCTAACGTATATAACATGATATTGTTCAATGTGACTGAATTCAATTTCATGATGACTTTTATTTAAAAATAATAAGTAGAATGAGTTGAGAGCTTTCGAAACACTCTGAACAATTAATGTAATCGGTTTCTAACTATATTTTTACATAAAATCACTAGAATAATCTACTATTTTCTACAAATTTATTAAATTTTTTTTTAGGGGAGAAGGGTGAATGAAATGGTCAATAGGAATTTTAGCGTATTTTCAGGAAAAATATCTAATGGATGTAGAATTGAAAAATGATATAACTAAAAAGCAGCCTCACTAAGATGGCTGCTTTAGTATATAAACCTTACATTTAATGTTGTTATTTATTTTTGCCTGCTTCAAGTACAGCAAGTAGGAATTCTGGCCCTAATTCTGATAAATCACAACCAGATGCATTTGGATGTCCGCCACCATTGTAAGCTTTCGCAATTTCAGATAAATTGACTGCATCGCCGATTGAGCGAAGAGAAACGCGATTTTTTACAAGACTTATGATAAATACAGCATCAATATCTTCGGCGTATTTTTCTGCTAAATGGTTTCCTAATTCACTATAATAGGAATCGGTTTCAACTACACCGATATTGATTGGTGACTCATGTCCTTTTAGTTGGAAGTTAGGGACAATCACCATTTGTTTTGATTTTTTCTTTAACACTTTACGTAATTCATCTTTAGAAAATTCTAGGTAAGCTGTATCTTCAGGCGTAAATAATTGACCATTTAAAATAAAATCCATTCGTGCATGGATAAAATCATGTCTTCGTCTAGCATAGAAAATCGTGTTTAAATCAGTTGCTTCTTGAATAGAAAGCACATTCCAATCCCATGTGTCATATAAACGGATATTTTCCACTAGATGTGCTAAACGATCAAAGAACAATTCCTTTTCAATTACTGAATACTCAGTTGTTTTTTCGATTTCTTCGATTTCTTCATCTGTTACGTGAATAATAGGGGATACTTCATAGTCTGCATCTTTTAATTCTTTGAAGATCAATGTAGTAGCAGACATTTTAATATCATTTACTGTTGGGAGAACAGTAGCCCATTCGTAATCATTTAAAGCAACAGCTGAAGCGTGGTGATCGATTAAAACAACAAAGCGACCATCCGGTTTACGATTCACTTTTTCAATCATTTCGGCTGTTTCATCATTTACGCTTAAATCGGTAATGATTAATAATTCATGATCATTTAATTCAGCTAAACGAGCTTGTACAGCTTCATCCACTTTACGTGTTTCAACATAATAAGGTGAGTGGGTAATCCCGTATGCACGTAAGACTATTGATGGGCCAACACCATCTAAATCTGTATGTGTTATTAAATGGATATGCTCATAATTTTGTAACCTTTTTGGCAATTTTTTAAAATTCAAGTCTTCCAACGCCTTTCATATCAAACATAGATATACATTATAACATTTTTTTGCTCGAAATAATCGTTGTGTTATGAAACTAAGTGTACTATAGATAAAAAGAAGTTAGTCAATAACTTGCTTTGACTAACTTCTTTTTCATTTATTTTCATAGTAACCCCCTAAACAAAAGACTCAACTAAGAGACAAGTGGGGAAAACTTCCCGTAATAGCTCATAAGTTCAACTAACACTCAATACGGAAGATGAAGAAATCCCCTGTATTGAGTGTTAGTTTCACTTTATATGAAGGGGTGTCAAACAGTTTCTTACGGTACTTATTTGACACGCCACGAAGTATTAATCGATTTCTGAAAGTTCATTATAGGTTTTACCGTTAAATGTTTGTTTGATCAAACCAATTTGGGGAGCATAGTATGAATAGTTTTTACCTTTTCCCTCTTTGACGACAACGACTTTATTGAATGTGCCTGCTTTTGTTTTGACCTTTTTATTTGTAGATACTATTTTCAATGTTTGACCATCAAGGCCTTTCCAAGAACTGTTTAGTTTTACAGGATATTTAATTGCTAAAGTTGCGATTCCAATATCTTTATATCCGGAGTAAAGGCCTTTTGAAGTTTCGTATTCCATTCTTCCATTTGAATCAGGTTCAGAATTGAAATACCAAAAATCAGTTAATGTTTTGTTAGCTGAATATAGCTTTTTGAATGTTGCTTTGTAATAAGGTTTAAAGCCAGATCTATTATTTTCTGGGGAATAAAATGAATATGTTTTTTTCGTGTTCATTGCATAGTGAGTTTTATTATTAGCTTTTGCACTATATAAATATTTTGATTGGATATAACCTGTATCAAATTGTAATGAAACCTTTGACCAGCCATTGTCATAATTTTTTAATACAACTACACCTTGCTCATTTTTTATAGAATCCTTCACACTACTTTTTGTAGAAGCTTTTTCATATATTTTTATTGTTTTATTTGTACGAATTAATTTGAATGATTTAATAGATGCTGTTTTATATGTAGGAGTCGGTTCACTATTCGTCACTTTTGTAACATTTGTAATATTTGATGCAGCCGCTGAATCTGTTGGCAATAGTAAAGAAGAAACTGTTCCAAAAGTTAAAGTAGCGATCAATGTCATTGAAATAATGGATTTGTTTTTCATCATTAATTCCCCCTTGAATAAACTATATATTACAATTGTTACAAAAGGCAAGTAATAATTGTAATAATAGAAAAATGATTATTTAGTAGTATCCATGTTCATTAAATAGCCTTAATTAGAGAAATATTAACTAAGTTAAAAGTATCAAAATAGGGATTGGATTCATTTTTAATCATATTAATAGAATTAAAAGCATAGGGAAGGTGAAGATAAAGAAAGCCGTAGAAAATTCTACGACTGAATAAAGGAAGATGTTATTTTTTAAGATGCTTCAACAATTTTACGGCTTGTCCAATATACTCCTACCACAACGAGAAGTCCTCCGATTACTTGTGAGAAGATTATTTTTTCACCGATGAAAATAACAGCGAAAATAGATGCAAATACTGGGATGAAGTTTAAGTATATGCCTGCACGGTTAGCACCCAATCGTACTACCCCTGTGTTCCAAGCAATAAATGCAACAATAGATGCTAATATGCCTGTAT
>DATMJF010000135.1:0-5660 GCA_035554455.1 Rummeliibacillus sp. | reverse complement strand
ATATGCATACCCCAGTTCTAAGTTATTTTATTCTACAGGACCTTCCCATGCTAACATGCCGCCATCCATATTGACCACTTTATAGCCTTGATCTTCTAAAAACATCGTTGCTTGTGCACTACGACCGCCTGCATGGCAAACCATAATATATTCAAGATTTTTATCTAATTCGTTCATTCGGAATTCAAGTAATCCTAATGGAATATTTTGAGCAATGCTTATTTTCCCTGCTGCTACTTCTTCTGGTTGACGAACATCGATGATATTGATTTCTTTTCCTTCATCAATCATGTTTAATACTTCTTCTGGCGAAATGTTTTTCATTTTACATTATCCCCCTTATCGACTTTTCACTAATAGTTCAACAGCTTCTTTTATAAGTGTTTCTCTGTCCTTATCTTGTAACTGTTGCTCATCAGACATACAATGTACTAAATTAGTGCTGACAATGAGACCAATTGTACGATCGATTGCTGAACGTGAAGCGGATAGTTGTGTAATGACAGCTTTACAATCTTTTTCTTCATCAATCATTCTAATAACACCTTTTAATTGCCCTTCAATACGTTTCAGGCGATTACGAATCTGATCGTTATATTCCATTTGCTTCACTCCTTAACTCCTTATTATATATAACGTGTAACTCGTTACGATAATATACCCCTTAAGGTATCCTGTCAAGAAAATAGAATTAAAACAAATGCCTTGAAATAACATACCCCTGGTAGTATATTATAGATACCTAACAGGGTATGCAAAAATTTTTTGAAGAAAAATCAGCTCATTATTCATATTTAACCAGAATTGATGCTCGTGTTTTTAAATCATTAAATTATGAAAATGTCGCTTATGTAGCTGGAGGTTATAACGCACTTACAAAGGAGAAATAAAATGATGGATTTAGATGTAACTGTATATTCAACCACTAATTGTGGCTATTGTGAATTGATGAAGAATTTCTTACATGAACAAAACATTGAATTCAAAGTCATCAATATTCACCACAATCCCGATATGGCGCAATATTTAATGCAACAAACAGGTCGCCTAGGGTCACCTCAAACTTCGATTAATGGTGAATGGGTACTTGGGTATGATCCAAATACAGCAATGAAAATAATTGAAAAATCTAAACGCTTTTCAACCATGAATGGAGACTAAAAAATGGAATGGATACTAATATTACTTGTTGTTGTCGTCTTTTTTTACTTCCGTACGAAAACAGCAAAAGGTGTAAAAAATATTTCAACACAAGATTTAAAAGGAATGCTACATAGTAAGGATAAACAATTCATTGATGTGCGCACACCTGGAGAATATAAAGCACGTCATATTTCAGAATTTATAAATATTCCACTTGATCAACTGCCAGCCAAAGTAACCACATTAAACAGCGATAAGGATATCGTTGTTATTTGCCAAAGTGGTATGCGTAGCTCTCGTGCAGCAGGTATTTTAGCAAAAGCAGGCTTCCAGCATGTTTATAATGTCAAAGGTGGCATGAGTCGCTGGTCATAAATTTCAATCCATAAGTTATGTTATAATGACGCATAGCTTATGGATTTTTTTGTAGAGAGGAGTAATGCTTGATGAAGCTAATATCTATATGCCCAAGCAATACTGAAATTTTAGCTTATTTAGGGCTTGAAGAGAGTCTTATTGCGATTGATGACTATTCTGATTGGCCTGCTAGTATTGCAGATTTGCCTAAATTAGGACCTGATTTATCAATTGATATGGATCAGCTTGAAAAGTTGAATCCTGATTTAGTCTTAGCCTCATTAAGTGTGCCAGGCATGGAGAAAAATGTGGCTGAATTAGAACGGAGAGGTATTCCTCATATCGTATTAAATTCCAATAGCTTAGCAGAAATTGCAGAGGATTTGAGAATAGTAGCACAGGCCTGTCACATTCCAGACCAAGGTATGACGAGGGCTTCTCAATTTGAAGATTTTATCAAGCATATGCGAACGATTGCAAAAGGCTGCACCGAATTTCCTTCTTGTTATTGGGAATGGTGGCCTAATCCTATCTTTACCCCAGGACATGTAAATTGGTTGACAGAAATTAGTGAGATTGCTGGAGGTCGTAATCTACTTCAAGATGTAGAACTTGCCAGTGTACAAACAGATTGGGAAGACATTCGTTTACGCAATCCCAATTATATTTTTTTAGCATGGGTTGGAGTGCCTTATGAAAGAATTAAACCTTCTTTGATTATGAAAAGACCAGGTTGGCCTGAGTTGCCTGCAATTGTAAATGGTCACTTACATGTCATGGAAGAATGGCTCTATTGTCGACCATCCCCTCGTTTGTTAGAAGGGGCATTGAAATTAGCAAAGATCTTACATCCTGCCGAATACAATGATTTAGAACTTCCTGGTTGGATTGGTAAAAATCAATAAAATAGATATCTTCAATATTTTGAAAAGATAAATCTGAAAAAGAAAAATGCCTATACCCGATTGAACAGGATAGGCATTTTTTAATTTGTTATTTTTTTATCCCTGGTTACACCTACCAGCATCTAGAGGCGTGAATCCAATATCCAGCCCAGTAGCGTAGCGCTCTTAGGCTATCTTCCTCTAAAGTTCCGCTCTAAAATGCCATTCAACTACGGCGGCTAGCTGCTTGATCTGCATCATAACTACTAAATTTATTAGCACCACTCAGTGTTCCATTAGCACTACTGAGATGCTAATTAGCACTATTCAGCTTCTTTGTCACCACTCAACTGGTTATTAGCGCAACTCAGCGTTTCATTAGCACCGATTAGCTTGAGATTAGTAACTCTCATCTTTGCGATAATCTTCTCTTAACTAAATTTGACCATGTGATATTTTTTCTTACCTCGACGAATAATAGCGAATGCGTCTTCCATTCGATCTTTTGCATCGATTACGTATTCAAGTTCTTTAACTTTTTCACCGTTTACTGAGATCGCACCATTCGTTACATCTTCACGTGCTTGACGTTTAGAAGATGAAATGTTCGCTTCTACTAATAGGTCAACGATGTTTTTGTCTTCTTTCGCTACTTCTACTGATGGAACACCTGAGAAAGCAACTTTCATTTCGTCTACTGAAAGTGATTTAAGGTCACCAGAGAATAATGCAGCAGTGATGCGTAGTGCTTGGTCTAAGCCTTCTTCACCATGAATTAGTTTTGTCATTTCAGCAGCTAATGTTTTTTGAGCTTCGCGTAAATGTGGTTCAGTTTCCACTTTTTCTTCTAATGCTTCTATTTCTGGGCGAGTTAAGAATGTGAAGATTTTCAAGTACTTCACAACATCTGCATCTGCAGTGTTTAACCAGAATTGGTAGAATTCGTATGGAGAAGTTTTTTCAGCGTCTAACCAAACTGCTCCACCAGCTGTTTTACCGAATTTCGTACCATCAGATTTTGTTACCAATGGAATCGTAATACCGAATGCTTTTGCATCTTCATCATGTGTTTTACGAATCACTTCAAGACCTGTTGTAATGTTACCCCATTGGTCAGAACCACCCACTTGAATACGTACATCGTAGTTGTCGTATAGATGATTGAAATCCATCCCTTGAATTAATGTGTAAGTGAATTCAGTGAATGATAAACCAGATTCCAAACGAGATGAAATGGTATCTTTACTTAACATGTAGTTAATATTGATTAGTTTACCGTAATCACGTAAAAATTCGATTGCACTTAGTTTTCCTACCCAGTCGTAGTTATTGACCAATTGTGCTCCGTTATTGTCTTCTGAGAAATCAAAAATACATTCAAGTTGTGCTTTGATACTTGCAACATTGTGATCGATTTGTTCAGCAGTTAGTAGGTTCCGTTCAGTAGAGCGTCCTGATGGATCACCAATCATACCTGTTGCACCACCAACTAAAAGAATCGGACGATGGCCTGCTTGTTGGAAGCGGCGTAATGTTAACATTGGTACGATATGACCAATATGCATTGAATCTGCAGTTGGGTCAACACCAACGTATAGAGAAACTTTCTCTTCATTTAATAATTTTTCCATGCCTTCAGCATCAGTTTGTTGGTATAACAAACCACGCCATTGTAAATCTTCTAATAATGCGTTTGTCATAATATTTCCCTCCTAAAAAAATAAAAACGCCCCTGCATAACAAAATGCAGGGACGTTAATTACAAATTTAACGCGGTACCACCCAGCTTGAAGAATACATGATTCTCCCGCCTCAATCGCTTTATCGCAGCGGCTACGTTCTCGCTCCAAATGTGTAATTCGCGTCCATACTGTGACTAGCTTGCACCAACCGCTAGCTCTCTAAACAGGGAATATGTTCACTACTGCGCATTCTTCTACACCAGAAAACTATTATGACTATTGTACTTCATTTTAAATAGTTGTCAATAAGTATTATTATTGTGGTTTTGTATTATGGTATAATAGACAATATTTTAGAAGGTTATTAATATCCGCACTGTTTTTATTTGAAATTATAAGCCAATACTGCTGTCTTTTAATAAAAATAAGCAAAAATGCGGATAAAACTCGGATAAATGGAATAAAATCCATAAAAAGAGGTAAAGTTTAATCATATGACTATTCTATTTTTTAAATAGCTATGCTTATTATTTTGTTACATACTCAATTTTGGATGCTTATTCTATTCTTCTTAGCAACAAGCTGACTACAATTTGAATAACCTTATACTCCATGATCTTAACTAAGTTATAATATGCTACTACAAATAGTAGCCACATAGAAATAGTTCATTGGCGGATGCAACAATGGCTATTTCATCGAAAACATTTAAAGGAGGTAGGCCAACTGTCAAAAGCGCACCATCCTATCTTTATGATTATAGAGATATAGATTTTTGACATTGGTCGTGTGTGATCGAAAATATGAAAGAATGGATAGCCAATATAAATCAAAGGCTCGATGAATTATCACGAACAACATGGATGAAATATTTCCGTATTACTTCTAGTGTTATCTGGAACTTATTATTAATCTTCATCTTCTTTGTTGTAATGTGTACTATATTCCTCGGCTCGATTGGTGCTGGTTACTTCGCCTCACTCGTAAAGGATGAACCATTACGTTCACAAGCTGAAATGCGAAGTGCAATCTTCAATTATGATGAAACCAGTACACTCTATTTTGCTAGTAATAAGTATCTAGGGAAAATGCGTACAGACCTTGAACGGCAAGAAACGACATTGGATAAAATTTCGCCAAATGTCATAAACGCTGTACTTGCTACAGAGGATGAATATTTCTACCAACATAATGGGATTGTCCCAAAAGCAGTATTGCGGGGCCTTTTGCAGGATGTTAGTAACTCAAACACTCAAACAGGTGGATCAACATTAACACAGCAATTGATTAAAAACCAAATCTTAACTAATGAAGTATCATATGAACGTAAGGCAAAAGAATTACTACTTGCTATGCGTTTAGAACATTTTATGACAAAGGATGAAATTTTAGAGGCTTATCTAAATGTTATTCCGTATGGTCGAAATTCGAGTGGCCGTAATATTGCTGGAGTTGAGACTGCTGCAGAAGGGTTATTTAACAAAAGTGCCAAGGATTTAAACTTAGCGCAATCGGCATATATCGCAGGGATACCTCAATCTCCATATGCGTATACTCCATTTACACAAAAAGGTGTTCTAAAAGACAAAGAGAG
>DATMJF010000134.1:0-6310 GCA_035554455.1 Rummeliibacillus sp. | reverse complement strand
TGAATTGTTTAACTCACAATAATACGCTAATAATTGATACATGATCGTTTCATCGTATGGATTAAGAACGAACATTTTTTCTAAGCATACCTCAACTAACTTTGTATAATCTTTTTCGTATTTTGAACTAACGATAAACTTTTGAAGATAGCGTAGAACTTCTTGCTTTAGTTCTTGCTGATGTTGAATCGACCAAATAAAATCATCATTTTCTAAGTAGTCTCCACTATACAGCTCAATTACTCTTTCAACTTTTTTTGAATCCAAACTATCAGATTGAATGATCTCCTGTATCTCAAGCACATCCGCCTCTAATCGAACTGATAATTTATAATGATCATTTATTAGTGTTATAGGATTTTCTACACCAATTTCCTTTAATGCTTTTCTCAACTGATAGATGGTCGTATGTAGTAAAGATACAGCTTTCTCCGCTTGCTTGTCCGGCCAAAGCTCCTCAATAATAAGAGATTTGTGTATAGAGTTTTTACGATTATGCCATAGAAATGCGAATAACTCCTTTACTTTTTTTGTGCGCCATTTTACCTCATTATTTTGATAATCAATTAAACGAAAGCTAACCATAAAGTAGCCATGCAATATGCTATTTAATTGATCAGCAAGCTGTTCTCTAGTCTGATACAAAGCTAACTTTTCTTCTATCTTATTTATAGCCTTTTGCAATCTCATCATACTAACAGGCTTCAATAAATAATCAATCGCATTAACCTCGAATGCTTCTAAAGCGAATTGCGGATAGGCTGTTACAAAAAGCACTTCAATATGACTATGTTTCCCCATCGCTTTCTCTGCAAATTCAAGACCATGCATACCCGGCATCTCCATATCAAGAAAAATAACATCGACCTGCACTTCTTCTAGACCTTTTAATGCTTCAATCGGATTGTTGTATTTTCCTACAATTTCAATGTTCGGTATTTTATGAAGCATGATCTCCATTACTTCTAAAGAAAGTTCCTCATCATCAATTAATAAGACTCTCATCATATCCTACCTCAGGTAATATTATTGTAATTCTTGTTCCTTTCCCTTCTGTACTTTCCAATGAAAATGTTGCTTTTTTGATTAACTTTAATTTTCTAAATGGGTTAGAGAAACCAATTCTTGTTCCTCTTTCATTTAATAATTCTTCTTGTTTTTGAATCGGAATGCCCACTCCGTTATCTTCTACTATTATCTTTATTCCTTCATCTACTTTCTTAATGGCAACTTTAACAGTCCCACCACCTTGCTTCGATACAATTCCATGATGTACTGCATTCTCTACTAGCGGTTGAATTGTCATAGAAGGTATTACAGCCTCAATATTCTCATCAATATCATATTCAATATGCAATCGATCACCAAATCGCAATTTTTCTATTTCCAAATAGGCTTGTACTAGTTCGATTTCATTTTCTAATGGGATAAGGCTATTTTGGCCTTTATAATCTAATTTAGCTCGGAAATAGATTGATAAATATTGCAGGGCTTCTCTAGTTTTCTCTTGATCTTTATAGCTTAATCCAATAATCGTATTAAATGTATTGTACAAGAAATGTGGAGTTATCTGAGTTGATAAGAAATTCAATTCATTTTTTATCGCTTCTTGTGAAGATTCCTTGATTAATAACAATGAATCTATACGAACTTTCAATTCTTCCATATTCACAGGCTTTTGTAAAAAATCATTAGCCCCTCCTTTAAAGGATACGACTAAATCAGTTAGTTGTCCTGCAGCTGTTAAAATAATAATTGGCAATTCTGTTAAATCATAATCTTGTCGTACAATCTTACAAACTTCAAGTCCTGACATAGTGGGCATCATTAAATCTAATACTATTAAATCAATCGGTTCATCTTTTATTATTTGAATAGCTTTTTCGCCATTATCAACAGCAATAACCGTATAATCCATAGAACGTATGCAATTAATCATGACCTTTAAATTTGTATGATCATCATCGATTACTAATATGGTATATGGTTTTTTCCCTTTTATTTTAAGAGGTAAATCCAAAAATTGTGATTGATTACTGAATTGCTCTATCATCATTTTGCCATCTGGCTCAATAGATGCTGCATATTCTACTTTAATTACCTCTTTTAGTTGATTGGTATTCGCCAACGGAATGGTAAAAGTAAAAATAGAACCTTTCCCCACTTCAGAAGAAACCCAAATATGTCCACCAGATGCTTCAACTATTTGCTTTGTAATACTTAACCCCAGTCCAAGCCCTTCTGATTCTCGACCATGCACTTGATATAAGGATGAAAAAACTTTATCTAGATTTTCTTTTGCAATTCCTTCCCCTGTGTCTTCTACAGATATTCGCATTTCTTCACTTTTCACCTTTGCTGAAACCGTAATTGCCCCATATGTAGTAAATTTGATGGCATTGTAGATTAGATTAAAAAATACCTGCTTCAATTTGCTTTCATCTACGTAAACCAGCGGTAAATTAGCCGGAACCTTATTAATGAAATCCACATTATGTTTCGAAGGAATTAAGTAAGATAGTTCTTTGATAATTTCCTCCACTACATAGATATTAACTGGTGACGGAATAAGATGAATATCCTCACTCTTCATCTTACCTGCATACAATAAGTCTTCTACAACTCTTTCTAACCGACGCCCAACAGAGTGAATGGAAATAATCGCCTCTAACTGTTCTTTTTTTAATACACCATTATTTCCTTCAATTAAAAATTCAGATATATTAATAATACCGTTCAAAGGTGTTCGTAATTCATGCGAACTCTTCATCAAAAATTCATCCTTCATCTCGTCCATAAAAATCAATTCTTTCGATAAACGATCTACTTCTGTAAAAGCATGTTGATGTCGGAAACCAATTAATGAAGACATCCCAATAACCATGATTAAAAATAGAAGAAGTGGTTCATTATTAATATGCGTTTCAAACAAAAAGTGTAATTCAATTAATAACCCATAACACCCAAACGATGTCACAATAAATAAGATATACTCAGAGCCTTCCACTTTTTTTACTAATACCTTTAGTAATACATAAAATATATAACCATAACTAAAAACGATGATAATAACCATACATATTTTCTCAACCATAATCGGTAAATGAATCCACATTATTGGACTTGGTACACCTTCAACTAGTTCTTGCATAACAATTAAGGAACATAAAATCTTCACAATCAGCTTATTTACATACGGTTTATAAAAGTCATATATAAATAAAAGGAAAAATAGCAATGTTAAATGGAAAAATGATAATTGAAAATACGCTCTGTGTAAGGAAGGCATCTCTGGCGTTCCGATAAATAACAACTGTTGATTTAACGAACTAATATAAAACCCTTGAAAAAGGCAAAATAAACTAAAGTACAATTCATACAAGTTTCTTCTTCTTTGGAGAAAAGTGACGAAATACATAATAAATAACAGAAAATAACCTGAAAAAAGTGCTGTGTCAAACAAAATATCGATGGTTTTTGATGTGGCTATTTTCTCCTCTTCACCAAATTTAATTGATTTAACAATCCCTACCACAGGATAATCTGGAGATGCTACTTGCATAACGATTTCCATTTCATTGTTTTTACTTATACTATATGCTACATACTTTTCATCACTATACTGATATTTACCCATATGTTTCGTTGGGTTCCCTTTTTCTTCGGATTCTATTCCATTCATAAATAATCTGCTAGAGTTTCGAATCGTATCGGTTTTAACTCCATATGTTCCGTTTTTGGGCAACTTTATGAGCAAACGATACGTACCAAATTTACAATTCTTTTGATCATTCCAATTTCCCGGGACATGAATAGTTGTCAGCTTATGTGTGTATTCATTAAAAGTGTGCAGATTTTTATCCGGCGTGATTAAATCACCACCATAAAATTGCCACTCACCATCTAAATTCACGTTTCCATTTTTCTCAAAATCCCAATGACTTAAATCTAATACACCATTTTTAGCATCGGGGCCTTTTGGCTCAAAAATATTAAAATAGTTAAAACTACTAATAATGGTGAAAAGAAAAATCATGATACAACCAGTGATAAATAACTTTCTTTTCATAGGGCACCCCTTTAAATGAACATCCAATGTGATTATTATTTGGTATTATAATACATAATTCTCTAATTCTATTGTAAATGAAGAATGCCTTAAACGCCTTGTATTGTTTTAAGTTAATCCTAGAAAAATTAGAAATAAAAAGATGCCCAAAGTAAAAACTTCAGACATCCATTCACCTATATAAACAGCCGTTTATTTTTTAAGATGATCATCATCCCTACAAACAATAATAACCCAGATCCTAAAAATACAATACGAACACCAATCCAGTCCACCAAAACCCCAACAAGTAATGCCATGATGCCATACATACTTAAGGTTACGGTACCCATTGATGCATAGACAGTTGGTAGTTCTTCTGTCGGAACAGATTTTTGAATAATTGTAGCCTGCGGAATATTCTTTAACTGTCCAAACATCCCCATCAATCCTGACATAAAAAGTGCAACAATCGGTACACTTGTTAAACCGAAGAGTATTGTACTGATTGTAGTAATAATAGAACCCACTAATATGAAGAAAAATTTCCGTTCATCCACTAATGCAGCATTTTTCATCACATATAAACTACCAAGTAATAAACCTATAAAAAATGATCCATTGATAAAGCCCCACCACTCTTGACCAGTCTGTAATGCCTGTTCAACAAATACATAGAGTATCGAAGCAATCCAAACGGTACTTGCCATAGTTTCTAGTACTTCTATACTTAGCTGCACTTTTAAAAGCGGTGTTTTCTGAATGATTTCCCAACCTTGCGTTAAACTCGCGCGCATGCTTATTTTTTCTTGATTTTCTTGATTATTAACAGCTGTTAAACGACCAAACATTATAGAAGACAAAATAAATAATATTGCGATGAGCAAGGCAAAAGCATTGGTACCCATCCAAATTAAAAGTAAACTTCCGAAAAGCCAAGATGCAATTTGTATCGTTTGTGAAACAGAGTCTACTATACTATTAGCCTTCACCAGTTGATTTTCTTCTACATAATGAGGTAGTAACGAATACATAATGGGATTTGCACAACCATCAAGTAATGCAATACTAGCTATTAATATGAAAATAGAAAAGAAGTTTTCTTCATTGATGAAAAAAATGATAAACAGACTTAAGACTAACAATAGGTTTGTTTTTCCAATCTGTGAACTAACTAATATTGATTTTAATGACCATTTTCTCATAGCAAGTGGAGATAAAATACTCGATACAAACATAGACATAGTAATAGTAAATGGCACAAATGCACTTGCCGTTGCAGATCCGGTTAGCTTATATAGCGTGCTAATAACACAAATGATATAAAAGGAGTCGCCTAAATTAGCAATCGACTGACCAATTAATAACAAATAGAAATTACGATTAAAACGCATGTTAATCCCCCTATTAAAACATGTCATTTATAAGTTATTTTAGGCGAATTTTAAATTGGACAATTCATCTGTTCGCTACTCTCCTTTTGTAGTTAGCTTACTGATCTTTTACAGGGGGCATAAAAGCTTTGTCGCTAACTAATTTCTCTTTCCATAAATTTATTATTCCTCCATAAATAAGTCAATTTAAAATAATGGTTCCCAAAGATTCTTAGAGTTCATTACAGTTGATATGATTTTCATTTAATCTTATTCGCACCATTATGTTGATAATAATAATTATTATAATGTGCAATTAATCATTTTATTTTTTAGTTAATGAGAAAATAAAACTCATAATTCCTATTCTCTACACACTATATCTCGGCATCTTTTTAACATCCAAAACTCAATAAGGATGTACCATCAATTATCTTTCATTTTCTTTATGCTTATCTCAAATGGATAGTAAATGCTTTTATTATAATACGTTAATTGTCCAACACTTTATACTACTTTCTTAAAAGTAAAAATTCCTTAAAAAGAATGATTATAATTTACTTTCAATTATCAATCTGTTATAGTTATGTTCGAAGAGGTAATTCAAAGATTTTAATAGGAGGAATAGTTTGATGACAAATGATAACAACAAAAAGTTAACTACTGCCGCTGGTGCTCCTGTCGTAAGTAATACAAATTCAATGACTGCAGGTATTCGCGGTCCAGTTTTACTACAAGATGTTTGGTTGATCGAAAAGTTAGCAAACTTCAACCGTGAAGTAATTCCAGAACGTCGTATGCACGCAAAAGGTTCAGGTGCATTCGGTACTTTCACCGTAACTCATGACATTACTAAATATACAAAAGCAGCAATCTTCTCAGAAGTTGG
>DATMJF010000133.1:0-4486 GCA_035554455.1 Rummeliibacillus sp. | reverse complement strand
CAACTTCTTCAGCGTGTTCTTCTTGTAAAATACGCACACAATCTTCAGTTGCTTCGCGATTATGAATCACAATTGGTAAATTTACTCGTTTTGCTAGATGAATTTGTTTACGCAATAATTCTTGTTGAACATCTTTTGGTGATTTATCCCAGTGATAATCGAGCCCAGTTTCACCAATCGCAACAACTTTTGGATGTGCTGCTAACTTTTCAATCCATAGCAAATCTTCTTCTGTACAATCAATGGCATCGACTGGGTGCCAACCAATTGCTGCATATAGAAAATCGTATTTATCGATTAACTCCATAGCGCGAATAATGGTTGGTTGATCAAATCCAACAACGACCATCTCTTTTACATCCGCAGCTAGTGCGCGATTGATTACTTCTTGTAAATCATCTTCATATTGTTCAGCATTCAAATGCACATGCGTATCTATAAACATATTCATTCTCCTCACATAATTATCATTTTAGCTAAATAAACCATTTCACAGTTCACAGCTAAATTACATTTTAATTACAAATATTACATTTAGAATTATACTTATTACCTAAGAACTAAAAAGTCATTCAGAAACAATAATTCATTTTACTTATTTAAGCAAATCGAATATATTAATTTTCTATCAAAATTTGTCTTATTTTTAAATCAATAGATATAAAAACCTGCTGTTTGTTACCAGCAGGTTTTTATATTAGATAGATTGGATAAATTATTTAACTTTGGCACCATTATCTAATTTTTCATCGACTGTTGCTAAAGTTAAAATATTATTTTTACTACCAGCTAATATCATTCCTTGAGACAGTTCACCACGAAGCTTTACGGGTTTTAAGTTTGCTATAACAATTACTTTACGTCCTACTAATTCTTCTGGTTTATAATATTCAGCAATACCTGACACAACTTGACGTTGTTCATACCCCAAATCTAATTGTAGTTTTAATAATTTATCAGCTTTTGGCATTTTGTCACAAGCTGTAACTGTTGCCACTCGTAAATCAACCTTCATGAAATCATCAATAGTAATTTCAGGAACTTCGTCTTGAGAAGCTTCTTTCTTCTCTTCTTTTTTTGGTTCTTCGACAGTTTTTACTGATCCACGCATTTGATCTCGAATATAAGTTACTTCTTCCTCAGTGTCTAAACGTGGGAAAATAGGAACACCTTTGTCGATTACCTTTGTACCTGCCGGTATAACATTTTCTTCATTTAAAGAATCCCATGTAAGTAAATCTTTTGATAACCCCAGCTGACGCACAATTTCCTTCGGTGCATTTGTCATAAACGGTTGCAGCATGACTGCGACACGACGTAGGTTTTCAGCTAAGTTATACATAACAGTTGCAAGTTGACTATTAAGTGCTTCATCTTTTGCAAGTACCCATGGCTGTGTTTCATCTATATATTTATTTGTACGAGAAACTAATGCCCATACGTCTGCTAATACAACACTAAATTGCATTTTTTCCATATCTGCTTCATATTTAGCTTGCGTTTCTTTTGCTTGTGCACTAAGAGCATGATCAAATTCTGTAGGTTCTAATCCTTCAGTTGGAATTAAGCCATCAAAATATTTATTCATCATCGATACAGTACGATTTAACAAATTACCCAGGTCATTAGCAAGGTCGAAATTAGTACGTTCGACAAATGATTCTGGTGAGAATACACCATCTTGGCCAAATGGTAATTCACGTAATAAAAAGTATCGTGTTGCATCTAAGCCATAGCGTTCAATTAACATTTCAGGATATACAACATTTCCTTTTGATTTTGACATTTTGCCATCTTTCATCATAATGAAGCCATGAGCGAATACTTTTTTAGGAAGTGGTAAATCTAAAGCCATCAAGAAAATTGGCCAATAGATTGTATGGAAGCGTACAATATCCTTTCCTACTACGTGAACATCTGCTGGCCAGTACTTTTTGAAATCTCCATCGTTTTCTGTGTCATAGCCCAACGTTGTCATATAATTTGTTAGCGCATCAACCCATACGTAAATAACATGTTTTGGATCTCCAGGAACACGAATACCCCAATCAAACGAAGTACGTGAGACAGAAAGATCTTCAAGACCAGGTTTAATGAAGTTGTTAATCATTTCATTCTTGCGAGATTCTGGTTCAATGAATCCAGGGTTTTCTTCATAAAATTGTAAAAGGCGATCTGCGTATTTCTTCATATTAAAGAAGTAAGATTCTTCTTTTACACGATGAACAGGACGACCACAGTCAGGGCAATTACCGTTATCTAGTTGTGTATCCGTAAAGAAAGATTCACATGGTGTGCAATACCAACCTTCATATTCACCTTTGTAAATGTCGCCATTATCCAAGAATTTTTTGAAAATCTTCTCAACTGCTTTCGTATGGCGTTCTTCTGTTGTTTGGATAAAGTCATCATAAGAGATGTCCATTAGCTTCCAAAGTTTTTTCGCAGCAGCTGCAATTTCATCAACATATTCTTTCGGATTTTTATTTGCTTCCTCTGCCTTTTCTTGAATCTTTTGGCCATGTTCATCCATACCTGTTTGGAATCGAACATCATAACCTCGTAATCGTTTGTAACGCGCCATTGTGTCTGCAGCTACAGTTGTGTACGCGGTACCAATATGGAATTTACCACTTGGGTAGTAAATTGGTGTTGTAATATAGAATGTTTTCTTTTCATTCGTCACGAAAACTTCCTCCAGTGCTATACAGTATACTTCCTATTCTATCGGAGTACGAAAAACCTTTCAATTAAAGTTTACTCAACTCGATTTTGTCTAATTTTGTCGAATGATATTTACAGACAAATCTATCCTAATTTCTAAGTAAAATAACGTATAAAAGTGCAATAATTGTTCAAAATAAAACAAATCAATATGATTAATATCCTTAAAGAACGGAAATATTTTGAAAAAGTGTTTAAAATAAAGTCAAAAATAATTGACGTATATGTCATTAGTTGGTATGATATAGGACAGACACAGAGTTTATGTCGAATTTTGACGAAAAATAATATTAAGAAAATATAGGAGGAACTCTCGTTATGAAATCTACTGGTATTGTACGTAAAGTTGATGAACTTGGTCGCGTGGTAATTCCAATTGAACTCCGCCGTACTTTAGGTATCGCAGAAAAAGATGCTTTAGAAATTTATGTGGATGATGATAAAATCATCTTAAAAAAATATATGCCTAATATGACTTGTGCTGTAACTGGTGAAGTATCTGATGATAACTTCCGTTTAGCTGGCGGTAACTTAATCCTTAGCCCAGAAGGTGCACAAATCCTTATTAAAGAAATCCAAGGTAAATTAAACAAATAATTTCTTGGACAAATCAATTCGATCAACAAGATATACAATAGTGAAATAATTTACTTTATTACCTTGCCTTGTTTTCAAATGTGATTTTCATATATCAAAAAACCCATCCGAAATATTCGCCATTTCGGATGGGCTTTTTATTTATCTGACTGTGACTGCTAGAGACTCGAACAGCACCACTTCCAATTCGAAATCTTTTACGAATTGAATCTGAATGAAATCCACTTTAATTTTCAATATGATATTGTTGGTAAACATCTCTTTTTGCCAAATTACGAACTTTAGCTACTTCTTTAATCGCTTCTTTTGAAGATATCTTTTGATGCTCAATGAGTTGATCGATATGTTCTATAATAGATAGTTGATCCCACCAATTTTCTTCATTGTCATCTTCTTCATTTAAATTACCTTCAACTACTAGACAAAATTCCCCGCGTATTTCATTACTATTCGCCCAATCAATTGCTTCATCTAAAGTTCCACGCAAAAATTCTTCAAATTTCTTTGTTAACTCACGAGCCATAACAATTCTACGGTTGCCAAATATCGCTTGCATATCTTTCAGTGTATCCTTTAAGCGATGAGGAGCTTCGTAAAATAGAATGGTCTCATGACGTTTTTTCAATGACTCCAGCGATTCTCTACGGTCTTTTTTATAACGACTCAAAAATCCATAAAAAAAGAATGGTTGAGGTACAAGACCAGAAGCGATTAAAGCTGTGATGGCCGCATTTGCACCTGGTACAGGAACAACTGCAAAGTCTTCTTCAATAGCTTTAGCTGCAATATCTGCCCCAGGGTCTGAAATACAAGGCAATCCAGCATCACTGACAAGTGCTACTGTTTTCCCCTCACGCAAAAATTGAAGTAACTTTTCTCCACCTTGTTCTTGGTTATGATCATGATAACTTATCAACG
Source organism: Rummeliibacillus sp. (assembly GCA_035554455.1). GTDB lineage: Bacteria > Bacillota > Bacilli > Bacillales_A > Planococcaceae > Rummeliibacillus. The sequence continues at coordinate 247 of DATMJF010000133.1, read as the reverse complement.
GCGTCTCTATTTCGAAGTAATTACAGAGTTTTTTCGTATTTCGTGTATCCTCTGCTGCAATAATATCTGCTTCTTTTAATATACGGATTGCACGCATTGTCATATCTTCCAAATTACCAATCGGCGTTGCTACTAAATATAAGCAACCTCCATCCTCATGCATTGAGCTTTTCTGTGATTTCACTCTACCTCACTCCTTGTTGCAATATAGTTCGTCTTTTGTTGTCTTGTTAGTTGTTTAAAATGA
>DATMJF010000132.1:0-2218 GCA_035554455.1 Rummeliibacillus sp. | reverse complement strand
ACTCTGAAAAAATATTGCATTAAAAATAAAAAGATTCCTACTTATCATATGTAGGAATCTTTAATACGTTATAGATATAATCCATTAATAGGAAAAACAATAAATAATAGCTATTACTTGAGTCAATTTCATAAGTGCTTTACTAGTTAAAAAATACGAATATTTTCTAAATAAACAATTCAACAATCCGGATAATATTTCATTTCTAGTATTTACTTAGTATGCCGCTCCAGATGGCGCTTTCGTGCTAAGCGATCGTTGAGCCTCCTCGGAAGCTAAAAACATTGTGCTCCTGCATCGCTTCGCTAGCTTCATCGCAGGACTATGAATGAACTTCACTGAATTAACATCGCACGAAGAAAATGCGAATGCATTTTCGAGGACTCACCATCTTCCGCTTCATAGACAATGATCTAATAGATATGGCATATAACAATGGCCTATTTAATGTTCGTGTTTATTATCAAATCTTTGAATTATGAAATTGATTCATTTACATCTTTCTGGTAAAAATGCTCATCATAGGATTTCTTTTTTAAGTTGAATACTATTTGTTGAGGTTTTACACAGTTAAACGAAATGCTGAAGAGAAGTGGAGGGGCTTCACTGGAACGGGTTCGTTAAATAATTCGAAGTCTTACACTAACATTTTATTTTGAACCTTTTTTTATGCATAAAAGGAAGCACATTATATCATGAGCTTCCCCTTTCTCTACTCTCGTTCAAGCGGACAATAACCGCAAGCACCGAGTCCTGGAATATCTTTTGACAAACAGCATGATTTTCGAATTGGCTGATTAACGAGTGAAGCGGGTGCTATCCCTTTTGTATAATCATAAAATAAGGATTTGTCGCTAAAACGAGCCCATACTTCATTTGACTCTAACATTTCTAGATCATCCATTGCACGGTCAGCAAGTAACGGATCATCAAGCAATTTTGCATACACACCTACGATATGAACGAAAAAGTTATCCCATATAATACGAGGCGAAATAGATGTTGTATTGCGTAAATCCTGAACGATTTGATAGCACTGTTTATATAAAATCGTTGACATCACATATTTACGTTCAGAATCATCAACGTAACGCCAGTCATTTGGATTGGCAAACATACAAATCGTATAGAGACCGTTTTCTTTCGTAGCATCAAACTGCAAATCGCGATCATCGCCATCCCAAATTTCATCGTAAGCCGTTAACATATAAAATTGCATCGCGACAAATTGTCCGAATCGTTTCGAAAAATGCGAAATGGCTGCTGTTTTCGATGACGCATTCGTAATGCCAAGCATTAAGTCCGCAAACTCATCTTCTTGGAAAAATTCTTTGTGCACACGCTCGAGTGTAAAAAGAGAGCGTTTTGGTATTGTTGTATAAACATTGTACGAATCAAGCATCAAAACTTGATCCATCGTAAGTGCTGGCATTGTATCACCTGTTTATTTCATAATATTTCTTCTCTATCTTATTACAATTTTTGATTTTTAGCTAAAATGATACTCTTATCTTGTTAATTGGTATAAGCACTTTAGTAGACTCAAAGTATTTCGATTTTCCCCCGTTCTTTTTTCAATGCTTTTAATAAAACTAAACCATAGAGCTCCTGAATATTCTACTTTTTGATGCATTTCACAAAAATAGAGCTCAATCAGATCGTTGATTTCTACTACTAGCGGATACGATCCAACTGAATAAGCAATTTAACTATACAATCATCTAGATAAACAATTCTGAAATGCTAAAACAAATCAAAAAAGCCATGACCGTAAAATTGGACAGGGCATTATTCGGATGTTCCATATTTTTTAAGATAGTGTTTGCGCTAGGAACCTCTTGTAAAATTTTACTTTTATACTTATTATTAATTCGTTAGTCAAGAACCTGTATTGCCCTCAACTACACTTAAATGATCTACTTAGAATATTAAAACTGATATGTAGCAAAAACGAATCCTACTTATTTTGAATACTTCTCTACACGAGCTTCCAATTGTTCTCTCCATTTGTCAGCTAATTCTGGTACATTTAGAATTTTTTTCATTGCTTCGACATCATCTGTACGGTGAAAGTAAGTATTCATACAATATAGAACAGAGACTTCTTGAGGATGTCTTTTCACTAACGAGATCATGGAATCACTTCTTACAGCACCTTCTTTTATGACTCTACATAAATAACCTACAAATCCAGTCTCCACAAGTCTCTTTAAAATGA
>DATMJF010000131.1:0-2332 GCA_035554455.1 Rummeliibacillus sp. | reverse complement strand
CAAATAATGGTTATTCTACCTTATTATTCAATACTCTCACCTAAACAATTATAACATTCAGTTTTTATTTTGTTCAACTAACCTGAGACGTTAGTACAATAGTTCAACAAAAAAAGCGTTAAATCCTTTTTGGATCAACGCATCCCGTGTATTTAAAAAGAATTTCCCTTCTCACTGAATGACAACATTCCCTACATATTGAGCACTTCCACTATCAGTTAGAAGATTTACCTCAATCAAGTAGTCCCCTTTTTCATTTGGCATATAAAAAGAACGATATTTATCTAATTTCAATTTTACCTGTTCATCGTTTTTCCATACCGAAACAGATATTTCTTTTACTAAAAAATCTTCACTATCAAACATCAAGTCAACTTGTTGTTCAGAATCAAAATACAATGGCTCTTGTTCTCTTGCGAATGCAAGAACATCTTTTGTTTCTTTTGTATAATCTTTATCTGAGTGCCAGTCTATATTTACTTCTTCTAATTCTTGCTCTATTAAGGAAGTAGTAGTCATTAGTGAAACTGTAGGAGGTGTAAAATCATATTTCTCTCCTATGCAAGCAGTTAATAAAAAAATTAAAAACAATCCTATAAATATTTTCAAAAATACTTTCATTTATCATTTCACCCTCTATAGGATAAATTAATCCTTTTTTCTTTTTCTAATGTATGTAAAATAAAAGACAATTGCACAAGTGCTAAAGAAAATAATATTCGAATACGGTTGGGGTACGAATTTGAGCAACCAAATTGACATCATAAGAGTTGCTATTGTAAGACAGCTGATGTACTGAGTATGACTTATTTTCCTTCTATTCATAATCACCACAATATAACCGATTGGAGGTGCGATAAAACATAAAATTAGCATGAACTTTTCTGTACGATACCACGGTTGTTTTTCCATATTAGATTTTCCGCCTTCCTGCCTTCAGTTGAACAACTCAAGTATATTAATTGTTTCGTCATTTTTATTCTTAAACTGCCCTGTTAGTACAATAAGTCCAACAAAACAAGCGTTAATCCTTCTTGGATCAATACCACCGTTAGCTTAATAAATCAATTTTCTTTGGCTGTAGATATAGCATTGCTAAGCCCCCTTATTATTAACTGACCTAAAATATAAATAACAGATATAAATATAATTGCAATATCTCTTCCGAAAGGTTTAAACCAACTCCCATCATCAGCAATTAAAAAGTAACCTAATATTAAAGAGATAATGGTCATTAAAATGTTAACCCCAAAATACCATGATAATTTAACCTTTCTCAACTGTATTCCACCAATGATCACGAAAAATAGGAAAACTGGAAATAGAAGAACAGCATCTTGTTTAACAAGATGACTATTATACTCATAAAAATGAAATAAGAATGGGATTGGAAGTAATGACACAACAATTTGATTAACTTTCATTTATACATTCACCCCTCTAACTTATTTTACCATAAAAACCCAATACCCTTATTAAAGTATTATTTAGTAGCATAAGAAAATGCCATCAATTCGACAGCATTGATATCGATTCATTGATCAATATGACTAGATGGAAAATATCCATTTTTAGATTTTAATTATTGCAATATGAATAATTAAAACTATGTATGGCTTTTACTTTAACAAAGAATAAATATTAGTATCAAAAGGTATATCATTTTGATACATATAATTTTTCAGAGTACCTTCTTTTGTAAAACCTAATTTTATTAATAATTGATTCGAAGCTTCATTTTCAACAAAAACAACTGCACCTATACGTTCTAAGCCAAGTTCTTGAAACCCATAAGAAATAACTTTATCAACCGCTTCACTTGCATATCCATATCCCCATTTCTCAGGGAAAAGTGCATAACTTATGTTTGCCCTTTTATGTTCAAGAGACCACTCTTGCAAACCAATAGATCCAATAATTGTACCTGTCCCCTCCAGTTCAATCCCCCATTTAATTCCACTTTTTTCTTCGAATTGCTTCGAGAAATTTCTAATGATTTGTTTTACCTGTTCTCTACTTGTTAGTGGCTTCTGACCGTAAAAACGTAATACATCATCATTAGAAAAACAATTTAATATATCTTGAGCGTCATCTTCAACTAATTCCCTTAATACTAATCGTTTCGTTTCAAGCACAGGAAACATTCTCCCACCCCTTTAATAAGTATGAAATTTCTATTATCTGGTACCTATCCCTATATTCTAACATAAAAAACATTTTCCTTATTAACTAACCAGCCCCGTTAGTAGAATAAGTTCAACATAAAGAGCGTTAATCCTTCTTGGATCAACGCCCTCCTTAGCTTAATAAGAAGAGATATTAATATTATTTT